>CALCYJ010000256.1 GCA_937905845.1 uncultured Rhodospirillales bacterium | reverse complement strand
TACACTCTTTCCCTACACGACGCTCTTCCGAGTTCTGAAGACCATCGTCGAGGAGCTCGACGTGCCGGAAGGCATGGGCGTCATCCTGCGCACCGCCGGCATGGATCGTTCCAAGGCCGAGATCAAGCGCGACTTCGAATACCTGCTGCGGCTGTGGGACAATGTGCGCGAGCTGACGCTGAAATCCACGGCGCCCTGCCTCGTCTATGAGGAAGGCAGCCTGATCAAGCGGGCGATCCGCGACTACTACTCAGGCGAGATCGAGGAAATCCTGGTCGAAGGCGAAGAAGCCTATCGGGTTGCCAAGGATTTCATGCGCATGCTCATGCCGAGTCATGCGAAGCGCGTCCAGCCCTATCGCGAACGTGTGCACCTGTTCCACCGCTACCAGGTGGAGCAGCAGTTTGATTCCATGTACAGCCCGACGGTACAGCTGCGGTCCGGTGGTTACATCGTGATCAACCCGACGGAAGCGCTGGTTTCCATCGATGTGAATTCCGGCAAGTCGACCCGGGAGCACAATATCGAAGAGACTGCTTACAAGACAAACCTGGAAGCGGCGGAAGAGATAGCGCGACAGCTGCGCTTGCGCGATCTCGCCGGCCTGATCGTGATCGTCTTCATCGACATGCAGTACGCCCGCAACAATCGCAACGTGGAACGGCGGCTGAAAGACAGCCTGAAGTCCGACCGCGCGCGCATCCAAGTCGGCCGCATCAGCGCCTTCGGGCTGATGGAGATGTCGCGCCAGCGGTTGCGGCCGAGCCTGCTCGAATCCTCGACCGAACTCTGCCGTCATTGCCAGGGTCGCGGCTATCTGCGCTCGACCGAATCGACGGCGCTGCATCTCCTGCGCGCCATCGAGGACGAGGGTATCCGCGACCGTTCGGCAGAAATCGTCGTGCATGTGGCGACCCCGGTCGCGCTCTATCTGCTCAACCAGAAGCGCCCCAGCATCCTCGATATCGAAAGCCGCTATGGCATGCGGGTGCTGCTGGAGGCGGACGACAGCCTGGTGCCGCCCAACCACCGTATCGAGCGGCGGGCCACGCGGGCGCCCTCGGCCGAAACGGCGCGGCTGGCGCCGACCCATATCCATACCGAAAGCGTGATGCCGGTCGATCTCGAAACCGAGGAAGACGAGCCGGACACGGCCATGCCGGTGGAGACGGCACCGCGGGAATCCGCTCCCGCTTCCACTCCCGCCGCCGCCGCGGAAACCGGCGAACCCCGCCGCCGCCGCCGCCGCCGCCGCCGCCGTGGCGGCGAGGAGGGCGTGGCCCGCGCGAACCCGGACGAACGCGGCGAAACCGCGGCGGGCGCGGTGGATGCGCCGGCCGAGATCGAGGAGGAGGATGCCCAAGGGCGGGATGCCGGCGGGCGCGAGGATGCCGAGGGTGACGCTGCCGTCGAGGATGGCGGCGTCGCCAAGCGACGGCGCCGGGGTCGCCGCGGCGGCCGGAGGCGGCGGCGTGAGGACGAGACCGCACCGGAGAGCGCCGGCGGCGGTTTCCCCGCGCCGGGCGATGAGCTCGCGGCCTTGGGCGCAGATCCCCAACCTAACCTGGCTGAAGCCGAGAGGATGATCGATCCGGACGCGCCGGTCGAACCGGACGCACCGGACGCACCGGACGCACCGGCCGTGCCGGTCGTGCCGGTCGCACCGGTCGAACCGGCGGCGAGCCGGCGAGCGCCACGGCGGCGGCGCAGCGAACCGGCGGCGATGGTGACGGCGGAAGCGGAGGCGATCCGGGAAGAAGAGATGGCGTCGCCGGCAACGGCGGCGATCCCGGCCATTGCTCCACCGGAACCGGTTGCGGCGGAGGCGGCGCCAAAGACGGCCGACGAAGCGGATGCGATCGTGCCGGCAGCAGCGGTAGCACCGGCCACGCCGGACGCACCGGATGCACCGGCCGTGCCGGCGGCACCGCCACGACGCGGCTGGTGGCGGCGTTAGGCCCGTCCCGAGGAAGCGGCGCCGGTTCCGTTCCGGATCCGGCGCCGGCTGCCGCTATTTCTTCCAGGATTTGAGGCGCTCGACGGCTTGCGCCATGTCGGCGGTCTCGCCGGCGAAGGACAAGCGGAGATAATGCTGCCCCGCGGCGGGGTCGAAATCGACGCCGGGCGTGGTGGCGACGCCGGTCTGCGCCAGCATGCGCCGGCAGAAGGCCTGCGAATCCGAGGTCCAGCGCGCGACATCGGCATAGAGATAGAAGGCACCGTCGGCCGGCGCCAGGCGATCGAAGCCCGCGGCCGGCAGCTCGTTCAGCAGCAGATCGCGGTTGCGGGCATAGCGCACGACATTGCGATCGAGCTCGTCATAGGCGGTGAAGGCGGCGATGCCGGCAAGCTGGGAGAGCGCCGGCGGCGAAATGAACAGGTTCTGCGCCAGCCGCTCGATCGGCGCCACCAGCGCCGGCGGAACCACGAGCCAGCCCAGGCGCCAGCCGGTCATGCAGAAATATTTCGAGAAACTATTGACCACGATCAGCCGGTCGCGCACCGCTTGATTGTTCAGCGCGAGCGCGGTCTTGGCGCGGCCGCCATAGGTGATGCCGTGATAGATCTCGTCCAGGATCAGCCAATGGCCGCACCTGGCCGCCTGCGCGCCCAGCGCCGCCACCATCGCCTCGTCCAGCATGGTGCCGGTGGGATTGCCCGGGCTGGCCAGCAGCAGGCCGTCGAGCGGCAGCGCTTGCTCGATCAGCGCCAGGCTCGGCCTGAAGCCAAGCTCGGCGTGGGCGGCAAGCGCCACCGGCTCGATATCCAGGGCACGCAGGATATTGCGATAGGCGGGATAGCCCGGCTCGGTCACGGCGACCCGCGCCCCGGCATCGAAAGCGGCAAGAAAGCTCAAGAGGAAGGCGCCCGAGGAACCCGTGGTGACGATGATGCGCTCGGGCGGCACGGCTACGCCGTAATAGTGGCGGTAATGTCCGGCGATCGCCTCGCGCAGGCGGTCGTGCCCAAGCGCGTCGGTATAGCCCAGCCGCTCGGTGCCCAGGGCTTTGCGCGCGGCGGCGATCACTGCCTGCGGGGCGCCGGTCGAAGGCTGTCCGACTTCAAGATGCAGGATGGAGCCGCCCCGCTCCGCCGCCCGGTTCGCCTCCTTCATCACTTCCATGGCGAGGAAGGCGGCGATACCGGCGCGCCTGGCGATCTCCGGCATCATCCACCCCGCGCGCGGCGGGACGTATCGAGCCTCACAGCCCGGCCCCGACCGCGAGGCCGAAGCCGCGCGGATCGGCGCGGAAACGGCAGGATTCGGGCCCGTGCTCCAGCCCCTTCGGGCAGAGGCCGAGGCTGACCCGGCCGAGATCCGAGACCGGCGCCGCGGTCGCGCCGCTGGCGGTGATCGCCGCCCGCATCGCGTTCGACAGGCCCGGCTCGTGCAGCACCACCGCCTGCGGCCCGGCACGGAACAGCCGCGGCGCGACTTCGGCCGCGGCCGCCGTCTGATTTCCCGCCAGCGCCGCCGCCAGGACCTGCACCTCCACCGCCGGCACCACGGCGCCGCCCGTGGCCGCTATTGCCGCCACCGCCTGGTGCGTGGTGAGGGCGGCGACGACGAGGGGCGCGAGATAGCGGCTCTCATCCCCCGGCGCGCCCGGCGCTTGCGCGAGCAGAATGCCGGTATCGGCCGCCACCTTGCCGACCCCGAAGGCCTTCCCCATGCTGACGGTGCAGGCAACCGCCTCGCCGTAGGAATCCATCGCCACGAAGCCGGTCGAGCCGTTGCCGCCGACCGGCAGGTTGCCGCCGGCCCCGGCATAGGCGCTGGCCAGCGCCGCCGGCAGTTTGGTGTCCTGGAAGGTGCCGCCGCCGAGCCCAAGCGACCCGGGCGGTGCGACCGTCGCCTGCCATAGCCGGGTGAAGATCCGGCTGCCGGAACCATCGGGGGGGATCATCAGGCTGAGATGAGCAAAGGACAGAACCGCCGGCTGGTGCCATTGCGCCGCGCCACGAAGGAGGTCCGCCATGACCAGCGTGCCGCCGGCCTCCCCCTGCGCGGCGAGGAAGCGACGGGCGAGATCGCCGCTATAAAGATCGGCAATGCCGGCGGTGCGCAGGCGGGCGAGCGTCGCGCCCAGGTCCAGCTCGCGCACCGTCGCCCCTTCGGCCAGCGGCCGGCCGGCGGCATCGCGCAAGAATCCGGGGATGCGTTCCCCCGCCTGCGGCCCGAGGGCCGCCATCGTCTCGGCGGTCGCATGCGACAGCGGGAAGCCCAGACGGGCGAGCTTTTCCGCCGGCGCCAGGATGCGTGCCCAGCGCAGACGGCCATAGCGCGCTTGCAGGGCGGCGAAGCCGCGCACATTGGCCGGAACCGCCACCGGGCCGGGCGCTGCCGGATCGCGGGCGCGGAAATCCAGCACCGAGGCCGACTTTTCCGCCGGCGCATAGACCACGCAGACGCCGCCGCCGCCGAGGCTGGCGGCACTCGGATAGGTTACCGAGAGGGCGAAATACATGCCGGCCGCGGCATCGGCCGCGGTGCCGCCGGCCGAGAGCAGGTCGCGCCCGACCAGCGCCGCCTCCGGCTCGTCGCTCACCACGCCGCCGATGAAGCCGGTCACCGCGCCTTCGTCATCGAGCGTGATGCTCTGGCTGGTACCCTTGCCGGCACAGGCGGCGAGAAGCGGCAGGGCGAACAGGAGAAGCGCCAGGGCACGGGCCGGCACCGGCCGGCGCGCGCGACGCCAACCCGCGTCCTGCCCCGCGTCCCGCTCAGCATCCTGCCCCGCGTCCAGCCCGGCGACGCGGGACCAGGCTTTCGCCCGGAAGCGGCCCGCAAACAAGGGCTTGGGCGCAAAATCCGATTCGGCGGCTTCCCCGGCGGCGGATTTCGCTTTAGCTTGAGGCAATAGCGGCGGAGTAGGCTTGGTGTTCAACCACATCTCACATAAAAGCCTTTCACTGACGGCGATGGCCGCCGTCGCCTTCCTGGCATCGCTGCTATTGCCCGCCGCGGAGAGCCGCGCCGGGACCGGTGGGCCGTCCTTTATCCGCGACGCGGAAATCGAACATATCATCCGGGTATTTGCGACACCAGCCTGGGTCGCCGCCGGCCTCACGCCGGCCAGCGTGAAAATCTATCTAATCGACGACCCGGCGGTAAACTCCTTCGTCGCCGACGGCCAGAACATCTTCGTGCAGACCGGGCTGCTGCTGAAAGTGCGCAATCCCTCCGAGCTGATCGGGGTGCTGGCGCACGAGACCGGCCATATCGCCGACGGCCATCTGGTGCGGGGCGCGGCCGCCCTGCACCAGGCGTCCGTGCTCGGCGTCGCCAGCCTGCTGCTCGGCGCCGCGGCGGTCGTGGCCGGCGGCGGCGGCGACAATGGTGTCGGCGGCGGCGTCGCCATCATGGCCGGCGGGATGCAGGTCGCCGGCCGTTCCTACCTGCAATATTCGCGCAACCAGGAATCCCAGGCCGACAATGCCGCCGTCACCTTCCTCGACCGCAGCCACCAGTCGGCCGAAGGGCTGCTTACCTTTCTCAAGCTGCTGGGTCAGGAGGAGAAGATCATGGTCGGCACGGTCGACCCATATCTTCTGACCCATCCTTTGAGCGAGGAGCGCATCGCCGCCCTGCAAGAGCGGGTGGACCGTTCCCCCTATCGCAATAGCCTGCCGCCGCCCGCCTATACGATGATGCTGCATCGCGTTCAGGCCAAGATCACGGGCTTTCTCGACCCGCTCGCCACCACGCTGAAAACCTATCCCGAGAGCGATCAGAGCCTGCCCGCCCGCTATGCCCGCGCCATCGCCTATTACCGGGTGCCGGAACTGGACAAGGCGCTCGGCCTGATCGACGGGCTGATCGGGCAATGGCCGGACGATCCCTATTTCCACGAACTCAAGGGCCAGATGCTCTATGAGAACGGCCGCGCGGCGGAGGCGGTCGCCCCTTACGCCGCTGCCGTCAAGGCCGCGCCCGACGAGCCGCTGCTGCGCTACGAGCTTGGCCAGGCTCAGCTCGCCACCAATGATCCCGCCCTGCTCGATCCGGCGATCACCACCCTCACCCAGGCGACGATCCAGGATCCCGACAATGCCAGCGCCTGGTACCAGCTTTCGGTTGCCTATGGCCGCGCCGACAACCTGCCCATGGCCAATCTCGCCGCCGCCGAACGCTCGCTGCGCCTGGACCTGCTGGAAGACGCTCATATCCAGGCGACGAGCGCGCAGGCGGGGTTGCCGTTCGGCTCGCCGGCCGCCCTGCGGGCCGAAGACATCGTATCGACCACCTCCCGCGAGATCGCGGATCGGCACCACCACTGACATGTCCAGGGGGACGTTTGCACGATGAGCGAGGAATGCCTGCTGCTGGCGATCGACCAGGGAACGACTTCAAGCCGTGCCATCCTGTTCGACCGGGCCGGTAATCCGCGCGCGGCCGCCCAGGCCGAACTGCCGCAGATCTATCCGGGCCCGGGCCTGGTTGAACACGACCCCGAGCGCATCTGGCACGACGTGCTCGACGTGACCAGGCGCGCCATCCTGCCGACCGGCCCGGAGGGGATCGCCGCGCTCGGCATCACCAACCAGCGCGAGACGACCATCCTGTGGGAGCGGGAGAGCGGGCGCGTCCTCGGCCCCGCCATCGTCTGGCAGGACCGGCGCACGGCGGCGCTGTGCGAGCGCCTGCGCGCCGAGGGCGTTGGCCCGATG
>CALCYJ010000255.1 GCA_937905845.1 uncultured Rhodospirillales bacterium | reverse complement strand
CTTCGCGCACGATCGCCTGCGCCAGGACCGTCGCCGTCGTCGTGCCGTCGCCGGCTACGTCGTTGGTCTTGGACGCCACCTCGCGCACCATCTGCGCGCCCATGTTCTCGAACTTGTCGGCAAGCTCAATCTCCTTGGCGACGGTGACGCCGTCCTTGGTGATGCGCGGCGCGCCGAACGACTTGTCGAGCACGACGTTACGGCCCTTCGGCCCCAGCGTCACCTTCACCGCATCAGCCAGAATATCCACGCCGCGCAACATGCGTGCGCGCGCGTCGGTGCTGAATTTAACTTCTTTCGCAGCCATTCCCGGACTCCTTACTCAATGATGCCCATGATGTCGGATTCCTTCATGATCAACAGCTCGTCGCCGTCGATCTTGACCTCGGTGCCCGACCACTTGCCGAACAGGATCCGGTCGCCCTTCTTGACGTCGAGCGGCACGATCTTGCCGTCTTCGCCCCGCGCTCCCTTGCCGACGGAGACGATCTTGCCCTCCATCGGCTTTTCCTTCGCGGTGTCCGGGATGATGATCCCGCCCTTCGTCTTCTCTTCGCCGTCAAGGCGCTTCACCAGCACGCGATCGTGCAAGGGCCTGAGACTCATGTGACCTCCATATCGACTGAATTGCCCAGAAGGAAATCCGATCGCAACGACCAGATCCCGCTCCCAACGTGGTTCCAGAGCCTGTTCTCCAAGGAGCCAGCCATCGCCGCCCCCCTGCCCGACCAGGCTCTTGAGCCTATCGGTCCCGAAGAATTCGGAACCGGGCTCTGACTGTGCGCCGATGCCCGTTCTTCATCCTGAAAGTGGCAGCCACTTGTCAGGCCCGGACCCCGGCGCCGCCGGCTGGCCGCGGATGCGGCGAAAGCCCGGCACGTCTCCCGGCGGGGGCGTTGTTAGCACTCCTCACCGATGAGTGCCAGTTATATAACGATCCACGGCTTCCCTGTCAACGGGGCCGGACCGTTCTTCGACAATTTGCAAGCAATATTTGAGATTTCCGCGATAGTTTTTTGATTCAACATCAAAAATTACCATCGTCAGGAAATTATGGCTGCGGCACCCGGCCGAGCTTGTCCTCATTACGCCGACCCGGCTGCTGCCGGAAGTACCTAAGATCGGCATCGTCGATGCCAACTTGCAGGTGCAGCCGGCCGTCATCGTCGGCCTGCCGGCTCAGCACTTCGCCGTGGCGATAGAGCCAGGCGAGCCCCGCGCCGTCGTCCGCCGCAAGCGTCAGGCTCACCACCTGGCGGTCCGCCGAGAGCCGCCGGTCGAAGCGGGCTAGCAGCCGGTCGACCCCCTCGCCAGTGACCGCCGAGAGCGCGACGGTTTTTTCATCCCGCATGCTCTGGTTGAGCGCGCGCTCGCGTTCCTCCGGCGGCAACAGGTCGATCTTGTTATGGACCTCGAGGATGCCGGCGGTGCGCGCTTCGTCCAGACCGAGGCTGGCCAGAACCTTTCGGACATCCACGGCCTGGGCCGCGCTGTCGGAATGGGCGACATCGCGCACATGCACGATGAGATCGGCCTCCAGCACCTCTTCCAGCGTCGCGCGGAAGGCCGCGACGAGATGGGTCGGCAGATCGGAGATGAAGCCGACCGTATCCGACAGGATCACCCGCCGCCCGCTGCCCAGCCGCAAGCCGCGCATGGTCGGATCCAGCGTCGCGAACAGCTTGTCTTCGGCCAGGACATCCGCCGCCGTCAGGCGGTTGAAGAGAGTGGATTTGCCGGCATTGGTGTATCCCACCAGGGCAACCACCGGATAGGGCACCTTGCGCCGGCTGGCGCGGTGAAGCTCGCGGGTCCGCACGACGCCTTCAAGCTCGCGCTTGATCTTGAGGATGCGCTCGCCGATCAGCCGGCGGTCCATTTCAAGCTGACTCTCGCCGGGACCGCCGAGAAAGCCGAAGCCGCCGCGTTGGCGCTCAAGGTGGGTCCAGGAGCGGACCAGCCGCGAGCGCTGATAGGTGAGATGGGCAAGCTCGACCTGAAGCCGGCCTTCATGGGTGCGGGCGCGGGCGCCGAAAATTTCCAGGATCAGGCCGGTGCGATCGATCACCTTGGTGCCCCAGGCACGCTCGAGATTGCGCTGCTGCACCGGCGTCACCGGGGCATCGACCACCACGACGGCGATATCGGAGGCGGCGATCACCGCCTTGAGCAAGGCGATCTTGCCGCTGCCGAACAGGCTGCCCGGATGGCGCCGCTCCAGCGCCACCGTTTCCGCATGGACGGTCTCAAGCCCGATCGCCGCCGCCAGGCCGACCGCTTCGGCGAGGCAGGCATCGGGCTGGCGGCGGTCCGAAGCCCGGTCGCGCTTGCTGAAGGGATGCAGCACCAGGACACGCCCCACCCCGCCGTCACGCTGGTAGGCGGCCGCGGCCGGACCGGGCCGTGCCTGGTCCGGGATGCCGGCCTCGTCCGGCCTGGGATCGAAGGGCGGGATCGCGCTCACGCGCGATCCTCCCCGGCGGAATCCAATCCCGAGCCCCGACCATGATCCGGATATTCATGCCGGCGATGAAGGCAGAACGGGGTCCGATCAGACGCCGTCGGACTCCGCGCCATCGGATCGCGCTCCCTGGCCGGCATCGCCTCGCTCAGTGGCCGGCCACGGCGGCTTCCGTCGTCGCTCCTTCGAATAATTGGATCGGGCCGGCCGGCATCACCGTCGAGATCGCATGTTTGTAGACGAGCTGCACATGACCATCCCGGCGCAAAAGCACCGAAAAATTATCGAACCAGCTGATCACGCCTTGCAGCTTGACACCGTTGATAAGGAAAACGGTGACGGGAAGTTTGTTCTTGCGAACGTGATTCAGGAACACGTCCTGCACGTTCTGTGGCTTTTCACCAGCCATTTTTACACCTTTTCGTTGTATCGGCCTTCGCGGCCGGCAGGCACTTTCCATCGTTCGCTTGAAGCCTGCGCGCCCGGCCGCTTCTAGAGATGGGTTCTCCATCCCGCGAGAGCAAGGTTGCTAACGCAATATCCTGCGCCGGTCCAGCCTACCGCACGCCGGCAGCACGTTCCTGCGGCAGATTGTCCCGGTAGAGTTGGGCCAGGCGCTGCGTCAGCGTCCCCGGCCTGCCATCAGCGATCTTCACGCCGTCGATCGCCACCACCGGCAGCACGAAGGCGGTGGCGGAGGTGAGAAAGGCCTCGCGTGCCGCCAAAGCCTCGGGAACCGTGAAGCGCCGCTCCGCGACCGCCCATCCGGCTTGAAGCGCCAGGGCCAGGAGGGTCTCGCGCGTGACGCCGCCGAGAATGGCCGGCGAGCGTTCCCGCGTGACCAGGGTTCCCGCCGCATCGACGATCCAGGCGTTGGAGGAACTGCCCTCGGTCACGGCGCCGTCGCGATCGACCAGCCAGGCCTCGTAGGCGCCGGCCTCGCGCGCCGCCTGCTTCGCCAGCACATTGGGCAGCAACGCGGTCGATTTGATGTCGCAGCGCGCCCAGCGCTGATCGGCCAGGGTGATCACCCTCACCCCCGCCGCCGCGCGCGCCTCGCCCGCCGCCCGGGCCTGCGCGCGCACCGTCATCACCAGGGCGGCCTGGAGCGTGGCGGGAAAGGCATGCTCGCGCGGGGCGGTGCCGCGGCTGATCTGGAGATAGAGGAGCCCGTGCTGAACAGCGTTGCGGCGCACCAGTTCGCGCATCACCAGCAGCAGCGGCCGCCGCGCCATCGGCAGCACGATCCCGAGCGCTGCGGCCGAGCGTTCCAGGCGGTCGAGATGGCGGCCGGCATCGACGAGGAGGCCGTCCACCAGGGCGCAGACTTCGTAAATCCCGTCGGCGAACTGATAGCCTCGGTCGTCGATCGAAACCCGGGCATCGCGCAGCGGCAGATAGCGGCCGTTGACATAAGCAATGCGCGACGTCGGGGCGATGCGCGAAGCCGGGGCGATGCGGGCGCTCGGGGCCGGGCGGATCATGGCACGTCTCTCCAGTCGCTGCGCGCTTTCAGCCGCCGAGCCCGCCCTGGCGCTCGCTGGTATGGACGCCGAGCAGCTTGAGCTTGCGGTGCAGCGCGGATCGCTCCATGCCGACGAAGGCGGCGGTACGCGAGATATTGCCGCCGAAGCGGATGATCTGCGCCAGGAGATATTCCCGCTCGAACAATTCGCGCGCCTCGCGCAGCGGCAGCGTCATGATCTCCCCGACGCCGTCGGCGCGCAGGACGCTCGGCGCCGAGGCGCCAAGCTCGACCGGCAGCATCTCGGCCCGGATCGGCGTCCGCGCATCGCCCGGCGCCAGGATCAGCAGGCGGGCGACGATATTGCGCAGCTCGCGCACATTGCCCGGCCAGTCCGCCGTTTGCAGCGCCGCCAGCGCGTCCTCGCCGATCTCGCGCGCCGGCAGCCCCTGGGCATCCGCCTCGCGGCGCATGAAATGACGGGCAAGCAGCGGGATATCGTCACGCCGCTCGCACAGCGAAGGCACGCGGATCGGCACCACGTTCAGGCGGTGGAACAGATCCTGGCGGAAGCGGCCGGCGAGGATCTCGGCGGCGAGATCGCCGCTGGTCGCCGAGACGACGCGCACATCGACCTCCACCCGCGTGCTGCCGCCGAGGCGCTCGAAGGTCTGATCGACCAGGACGCGCAGGATCTTGCCCTGGGTTTCAAGCGGCATGTCGGCGACTTCATCGATGAAGAGGGTGCCGCCGTGCGCCTGTTCGAACGTGCCGATGCGCCGGCCGCCGTCCATCGCGGCGCCGTTCTCGACGCCGAACAATTCCGCCTCCATGCGCTCGGGCGCCATCGAGGCGGCATTGAGGACGACAAACGGCCCGCCGGCCCGGCGCGAGCGGCTGTGCAGGAGGCGCGCCACCACCTCCTTGCCGGCGCCCGGCGGCCCGCTGACGAGGACGCGGCTGTTGGTCGGCGCCACCCGCTCGATGGTGCCGCGGACCTGGGTGATGGCGGCGGAGACGCCGACCAGCTCGGTCTCGTGGCCGCCGCGGACCTTCAGCTCGGCCACCTCGCGCTTCAGCATCGCCGCCTCGAGCGCCCGCTCCACCTGCAACAGCAGCCGGTCGGCCTTGAACGGCTTCTCGATGAAATCATAGGCGCCGCGCCGGATCGCCGAGACCGCCGTCTCGATATTGCCATGGCCCGAGATCATGATCACCGGCAGGCTCGGGTGCTGGCGCTTCATCACATCGAGGAGTTCGAGCCCGTCGAGCCGGCTGCCCTGGAGCCAGATGTCAAGCACCAGAAGCGCCGGCTGGCGCGTCGCGATCTCGTGCAGCGCGCTGTCGCTGTCATGAGCCAGGCGGGTGGCGTAGCTCTCGTCCGTCAGGATGCCCGAGATCAGTTCCCGGATATCCGCCTCGTCATCGACGATCAATATGTCAAGCGCCATGGCCGACCTTTCCACTCACCATCAGGCCCGCATCCGCAGCGGCATCCGCCGGGGCCGCGGGCGGCTCGGTCGCGCCCTCCGTCGCCGCCGCGACCGGCTGGGTGCGGAAGATCAGGCGGACCAGAGCGCCGCCGCCCGGCCGATCCTCGAGCGCGAGATCGCCGCCATGTTCCTCCATGATCTTCTTCACGATGGCAAGGCCAAGCCCGGTGCCCTTGGTCCGTGTCGTCATGTAGGGCTCGACCAGCCGCTCGCGTTGCTCGGTCGGCAAGCCGCGACCATTATCCATCACCTCGACGACGACTTCACCCCCGCGATCGGCGACCATGACCGCGATCCATCCTTTCGCCGCCGCGTCGTCCGGACGGCGGCCTTCGATGGCGTCGGCCGCGTTCTGCAACAGATTGGTCAGGACCTGGGCGATCTGGCGGGCATCGCAGCGTAAGGCAAGCGGCGCCTCGGGCAGCCGCGCCTGGTATTCGTAATCGGGATGGGCGACCTGCTGGAGGAAGATACCCTGGCGCACCAGCTCACATAGATTCTCGGTACGGAACTGCGGCGCCGGCATCCGGGCGAAAGCGGAGAATTCGTCCACCATGCGGCCGATGTCACCGACCTGGCGGATGATCGTGTCGGTGCATTTGGTGAAAACCTCGGGGTCGCTGACGATTTCCTTCGCATATTTGCGCTTGAGGCGCTCGGCGGAAAGCTGGATCGGGGTCAGCGGGTTCTTGATCTCGTGGGCGATGCGGCGCGCGACATCGGCCCAGGCGGCCTGGCGCTGGTCGAGCAGCTGGCGAGTGATGTCCTCGAACGTGATCACCCAGCCGCTTGCCGCGGGGGCAAGACGGACTGCCAGCGTCAGCAACTCGCCAGCGCGGTTGGCGTGGACCAGCCCGTGGTCGGTGCCGCTGCTCACGAGCGCGGCCATCTCCGGCGCGATTTCGTCGAGTTTGAGCCCGAGCGGCGCCGGCCCGGCCTTGTCGAGCAACAGCGTTTGCGCCGAGGCGTTCATTAGCTGGACCTCGCCGGCGCGATCGATCGAGATGATGCCGGCGGTGATCGACTGCAGCACGGCTTCGATGAATGCCCGGCGCTCGGCGAGCTGGCGGTTGGCGCCTATCAGCGCGGCGGTTTGCCGCTCGATCTGGCTGGTCATGCGATTGAAGGCGCGGTTGAGGAGGCCGATCTCGTCGGACCCCGTGCGGCCTTCGACGCGCATGTCGTAATCCCCACTGCCGACGCGGCGAGCCGCGGCGACGAGTTCCGTCAGCGGGCGAACTTGCCGGTCGGCGAAGCGCA
>CALCYJ010000254.1 GCA_937905845.1 uncultured Rhodospirillales bacterium | reverse complement strand
GACCCTGGCCGCCGATGGCAGTATCGCGAGCCTTGCCCACAAGCCGACGGGCCGCGAGGCGCTCGACGGCCGTGGCAACCAGCTCTGCGTGTATCCGGTCGACAAGCCGCGCAACTGGGATGCCTGGGACGTCGAGAGCGACTATGCCGAGCGTGGCGAGCAGCTCACCGCCCTCGACAGCATGGAGCTGGTCGAGAACGGCCCGCATCGCGCCGCCATCCGCGTGGTGCGCAGCTACCGTCATTCGACCATCACCCAGACCTATGTGCTGACGGCCAACAGTCCGCGCCTCGACATCGAGACGACGCTCGACTGGCACGACCGCCGCGTGTTCCTGCGCACTCGTACGCCGGTCAGCGCCCGCAGCATGAGCGCGACCTTCGAATGCGCCAATGGCGTGCTGAAGCGCGCCACGCACGAGAACACGAGCTGGGAGCAGGCGATGTACGAGGCGGTGGCGCACCGCTTCATCGACCTCAGCGAGCCCGGCTTCGGCGTGGCGCTGCTCAACAATGCCAAATACGGCCATAACGTGCGCGGCAACGTGCTGGGGATGAGTCTGGTGCGCTCGCCGGTCTATCCCGATCCGCGCGCCGACGAGGGCGTGCAGAGCTTCACCTACGCGCTGTTGCCGCATGCCGGCGACTGGCACGAGGGCGGGGTGCGCGAGGAGGCCGAGGACCTGAACCAGCCGCTGCTCGTCGCCGGCGTGTCGGGCCTCGCCCAGGGGACGGTGACGCCGCTGACGGTGCGCGGCATCCCCGCCGCCTTCTCCGGCCTCAAGGCTTCAGAGGACGGCAAGGGCCTGGTCTTCCGCGTCTACGAGCCCTCCGGCCGCCGCGGCGACTTCGAAATTGCGGCCGCGGGCTGGAAATCCGAGCCGGTCACGATCCTCGAGGAACCGCACAAGCGCGAGGCAGGCGCCGCACTGATGCCGTTCGAGGTGCGGAGCTGGCGGCTGACGCGTTGACTCGCGTCAGCGCATGCCCTTGTCGCGGCCGTAGAGCAGCAGCATGGCGACGATGATGGCGCCGTAGATGATCTGGCGGCCGAACTCGGCCATCTGCATGACGCTGAGGATCGACTGCAGGAGCGTGATCAGGATCACGCCGGCGATGGTGCCGACATAGGAGCCCCGGCCGCCCAGGATCGAGGTGCCGCCCAGCACCACCGCGGCGATGGCCGGCAGCAGATAGGCGTCGCCCATCGCCTGCGCCGCCTTGCCGCCATAGCCGGCGAGCAGCACGCCGCCCAGCGCCGCAAGGCCGCCGCAGAGCGAGAAGGCGATCATCACCACGCGTTGCGTCGGCACGCCGCTCAGATATGCCGCGGCCTCGCGGTTGCCGATGCCATAGACCGAACGCCCGAAGGTCGTGCGCGACAGCACGAACACGGCAAGAGCGCCGACCACGATCCACACCAGAACGGCGTTCGGAATGCCGAATGTCGATTGCGCCGCGAGGAACTTCATCGCCGGCGACGCGGAATCCTGCGGCGCGAAGCCGCCGGTATAGGCGACCATCAGCCCCTGCGCCACAGCGTTGACGGCGAGCGTGATGATCATCGAGGGGATGCGCAGATAGGCGACCGCAAAGCCGTTGACGAGGCCGATGCCGAGGCCGCAGAGGATACCGAACGGGATGGCGAGGGCCTGCCCGGCCGGTCCGTAGCTCACCGCGGCGCATCCCATCATGGCGCCCAGCGTCAGCGTCCATGGCACGCTGAGGTCGATCTGGCCCAACAGGATCACCAGCATCATGCCGGTGGCGATGATGCCGAGGAATGAGCCGACCTTGAGCTGCTGCAGGAGGTATTCGGGCGACAGAAAGTTCGGCGAATAGAGGCTGCCCAGGAGCAGCAGCACGACGATGCAGCCGAAGGCGGTCACCACCGGCATGTTGAGCCGGTCGCGCCAGGAGCGCGTGGTGAGCGGAACGGTCGAGACGCTGTCGGTCATGGTCCCCTCAGTTGAAGAGCTCGAGCCGGTTGCGCACCTGGAACAGGCGGGCGGAGCCGACCGATACGGCGATCAGGAGTACCACGCCCTGGAACAGCGGCTGCCACAACGGATCGAGATTGAAGACGAACAGCAGATCGCCGATCGCGCGAAAGGCGAGCGCTCCGAAGATGGCGCCCACGGCGCTGCCGCGGCCGCCGAACAGCGACACCCCGCCCAGCACCACGGCGGCGATCGAGAACAGCGTGTAGGTGCCACCGTTCGAGGCCGAGGCCTCGCCGGAATAGGTAAAGAAGGTGAGGAATACCCCGCCCATCGCCGCGAACACGCCCGCCAGCACGTAAGCGAGGAACTTGGCGCGGCGGATGGGCATGCCCGACATATAGGCGGCAACCTCCGACGAGCCCGCGGCATAGGTCGCGCGGCCAATCTCCGAACGCCGCCACGGAATCCAGATCACCAGCACCAGCACCGCCAGCAGCACGAGGCTCGCCGGCACGATGTTGAAGAGCTTGCCGGTGAGCGCGTCGGCGAGGTCGGAGTTGAAGTCGGCGGCGGTCCCGGGGAACGGCCGCATCCACAGCGCGATGCCGAAGAAGACCGCGCCGGTCGCGATGGTGACGACGATCGGCTGCAACCGGCCGAAGATCACGATCAGCCCGTTGATCGCGCCGCACACGGCGCCGACCGCCACGACACCCACCACGCCCAGGATCGCCATCGGCATCGAGCCGGCGACGATATAGGAGGCAAGACAGTTGCCGAGAATGAAGACCATCCCGACCGAAAGATCGATGCCCGCCGTCAGCACCACGAAGGTCTGCGCCATGGCGACCAGCGCCAGCAGCACGCCCTTGTTGGCGGCAGTCTGCACCACGTCGCCCACCGTATCGACGGTGAAGCCGCCATTGGCGATGGCCGGATGGTTCCCGACGTAGATCGAAAACATCAGGAGGAAGATGGCCAGCGCCAGCAGCGTCCCGCGCTGGCCCGCGAACCAGAAGCGGAACTCGCTCATGCCGTGGCCGGCGTCAGTGTCGCCGCTCCCTCGTCCGTCCGGGTGTCGATGGAGAGCGCGCTGGCGATCAGCGCCCGCTCGGTAATGTCGTCGCCCACCAGCGTGCGGCGCACCGCGCCGTCATACATCACCAGCACCTTGTCGCAGCAGCCGATGAGCTCGTCGTAATCGGTCGAATAGAGGACGATCGCGGCGCCCTCGTCGGCGAGCCGCCTCAGGAGCTGGTAGATCTCCTGCTTGGTGCCCACGTCGATGCCGCGGGTGGGATCGTTGAGAAGGATAATGCGCGGCCGCCGCATCAGCCATTTGGCGATCACCAGCTTCTGCTGGTTGCCGCCCGAGAGCGAGCCGGCCGGCACCGCGATGCCGTCGGTCTTGATGGCAAGGAGCGCGATCATCTCGTCGATGGCACGGCGTTCCGCGCTGCGGTCGATGATCCCGCCGCGCGAGAACATCGACATCGCCGCGAAGCTGAGGTTGTCGCGCACCGACATCGGCAGCATCAGGCCCTCGGTCTTGCGGTCCTCGGGGATGAGCGCCATGCCGACGCGGCGCGATTTGGCCCTGGCCGGGCTGGAGACGCGGGCCGCCCGGCCGGCGATGCGCACCTCGCCGCTCACCCCGCGCAGCACGCCGAAGAGCGCCAGCAGCAGCTCGCGCTGGCCCTGCCCGTCGAGGCCGCCGAGACCGACGATCT
>CALCYJ010000253.1 GCA_937905845.1 uncultured Rhodospirillales bacterium | reverse complement strand
CGCCACTTCCAGCTTGCGCTGGTCGCCATGGGTCAGGGCGGTGACCAGCGTGTGTCGGCCTGCCCCGAGCCCCACGCGGTCTAAATAATGCTCGGCCCGTTCGGTGATCTCGCGATGGGCGCTCCACAGCGACCAGAGATTGAGGCCGAGGCGGGCACGGGCCTGCACCGCCAGGCGCACGTTTTCCAGCACGCTGAGATTGGGAAAGAGGTTGGTAAGCTGGAAAGCCCGGCCGATCCCGCGCTCGGTCCGTTCGGCCGCCGTGCAGCCGGTAATATCCTCGCCGAACAGCACCACCCGCCCCGCGCTGGCGCGGAGTTGGCCCGAGAGCAGGTTGAAGAAGGTGGTCTTGCCGGCGCCGTTCGGGCCGACGATGGCGGTAAGCTCGCCCGGGCGGAAGCCGCAGCTCACATTGTTCACCGCCACATGGCCGCCGAAACGGATGGTCAGCCCCTCCGTCTCCAACACCACCTGCTCGGCCTCGGCCGCCCTCGGCATCGCCTGCTCCCTAAATCCCTGCTTGGGCCCGCCGTCGCACGCGCCGCGCCGCGAAAGCCGCGCTGGCGGCCCTACCCGAAGAACCGCCGGCCGGCATGAGATCCGGAACGCCGCGCCCGACTTATCCGCCGTCGGGCGAAGCGCTCCGGATCCTTGGTCTTGACGCTTACTTCGCGGGAAAGCCCTGTCTTCGCGGGGGAAAGCCTTGGCCTTCCCCGCCATCGGCTCTAGCGCCCGTTCTCGATCGGCACGTTCATGTCGGCGATGGTGATCACCCGCGTCAGCTCCGGGATCGCCCAGGCCACCTTGGGATCGACCTCGATCTTGAAGGCATACATGTCCTGGAGCGCCTGATGGTCCTGCTTGCGGAAGATCATATTGCCCTTCGGCGTCTCGAAGGACATGCCCTCCATCGTCTTGATCAGCGTCTCGGTGTCGGTGGTCTTGGCCTTTTCCAGCGCCGTGACGATGGCGATCGCCGCCGTCATGCCGCCGGCGGTGAAGAAGTCGGGCGGGCTGTGGAATTGCTTCTCATGCTCCTTCACCAGCCAGTCGTTCACCGGGTTCTTCGGTATGTCGTAGTAATAGTATGTCGCGCCTTCGAGGCCCGGGAAAGCCTTGTAGGCGACCAGCGCCGGCAGGATATTGCCCCCGGTCGAGAGTTCGATGCCATAGCGCTTGGGATCGAGGTCGTTGAGCCTGGCCAGCGGATTGGCGCCGCCGGCCCAGATCACCCAGATGATCTTGCGGCCGGGCTTGTTCTTCAGCGCGTCGAACAGGCGTTGCGCCGCGGCGGTGAAATCGGTGGTCTGGACGGGCGCGAATTCCTCATAGACCAGTTGCGCGCCGGTGCCCTTCAGCGCCGCCTTGAACGCGGCGACGCCGTCGCGGCCGAAGGCGTAATCCTGGCCCAGCGTCGCAATATAGGTATTGGGCCTGCCGATGGCCAGCGCGTTGGCGATGGCATCCTGCGAGGAATTGCGCGCCGTGCGGAAGATATAGCGGTTCCATTTCGAGCCGGTGATGGAATCGGCGACCGCCGGTTCCACAACCAGGATCTTCTTGTATTCCTGGGCCACCGGCAGCATGGCGAGCGCGGTTGCAGACGAGGTCGGGCCGACCGCGATATCGGCGCCGTCATCGCCGAAGGCTTCCGCCAGCAGCGACTTGCCGAGATCCGGCTTGGTCTGGGTATCCTTCTGGATCACCTGGATCTTGCGGCCCAGCACCTCCATCGTGCCGTGGGTCGCATAGTCCAGCCCCATCATCAGGCCGCGCTGGGTCTGTTGAGCATAGGCCTCGAGCGGCCCGGTTTTATCGTAGACATGGGCAATGATGATGTCTTTCGCCTGCACCGGCAGCGTACCGGCGGCCAGCAGCAGCGCGGACGCCGCCACGCCTTTGAGCCATGGATTCATGGTGAACTCCCCTTTCCCTGTCGCGTCTCACCGGCGCCCGGGTCGGACCGTCGATCCCTGTGAATCAACCATCCTCCCGGCCCTGTCCGGGCAAGGCGCCGGCCTCGACAACGCAATCCCTATGCCAAGGGCGGAAAATGACGGAATACCGCCATTCTCCGAACTTCCAGCCGGGATGCACGAGAACGGCCCTCCAATCTGTCCATATTTCCAGACATATTGCCGCCTGGATTTCCACGCTTCCAGACCCGCATTGTCTGGATTATCAGACAGTTTCCACCTTGTCTTGTTTTCCAGACATAAGATGATGCGAGGCGAGTTTTTCGTAAAGCTGCGCGCGGCTGATGCCCAGAACCTTCGCCGCCTGAAGCTTGACCCCGCCTGTTGCTTCCAGCGCCCGCAGGATGGCGGCGCGCTCGGCTTCCGCCAGCACCGCGCGCAGCGGTCGCGGCGCTTCGAGCGGCATTATTGCCGCAGTCAGCCCGTCGGGTCGCGGGTATGTCAGCGGAATGCCCGCATTCAGCTGCGCCGGAGCGTCCGGTAAGCCGCTGTCCCATGCGGCCATGGGTGGGATGGGGTCGGGAGAGGGCGCGAGCAGGCCGGCGAAATCCTCGGCTTCGAGCAGGAGGGAATCGCGGTGCGCCACCGCCTGCTGCAAGACATTGCCGAGTTCGCGCACATTGCCGGGCCAGGCATAATGCGCCAGGCGCGCCAGGCCGGAGGGCGCGATCTCGCGCATCGCCCCGTCGGCTTCGAGCGCCATCGTCTCCAGCAGGGCCTCGCACAGGATCCCGAGGTCTTCGAGCCGGGCGCGGAGCGGCGGCAGCGTCAGGGGCAGGACGTTCAGGCGATAGAAAAGATCGGGGCGGAAAGCGCCCTGCTCCATCATCAGGCGCAAATCGCGGCTGGTGGCGGCGATGATGCGGACATCGACCGAGACCACCTTGTTCGAGCCCAGCGGTTCGACCTCGCGCTCCTGCAGCACGCGCAGCAGCTTGGCCTGGAGCGAGAGCGGCATGTCGCCGACCTCGTCGAGGAAGAGCGTGCCGCCGTCGGCCAGCGCCACCTTGCCGGGCTTGGGCCTTGCGGCGGCGCCGGTATAGGCGCCGGGCGCAGTGCCGAACAATTCGGCTTCGAGCAGGTGCTCGGGGATGGCGGCGGCATTCACCCGCACCATGGGCCGGGCGGCGCGCGGGCTGGCGGCATGAATGGCATGCGCCAGCAGTTCCTTGCCGGTGCCGGTTTCGCCCAGCAGCAGCAGGGTCGTGTCGCGGGCGGCGGCGCGCCTGGCCTGCGCCTTCAGATCGCGCATGAGCGGGCTGGTGCCGACAAGCTGGCTGAAACTGTATTTCGCTCGCCGCTCCGCCACGAGTTCCCGGCGGGCGGCCGCGAGATCGTCCTGCATGCGCTGGAATTTCGAGACGATGGGGCGGAGCGCTTGCAGCCGGTCGTAGAGGATGACGCCGAGCGCGCCGGACACCTGCCCTTGCGCGTCGAACAGCGGAATGCGGGAGACCACGACCTCGCGTTTCCCGAGCGTGATGATGTCGAGCAGGTCGGCCTGCCCGCTCTCCACCACCTTGCGCATCAGACTGTCGGGAATGACCTCCTCAAGGATGCGGCCTTCGATCGGCGCGACACCGTTCCAGCCCAGAAGCGCCTTGTACTTGTCGTTCATCCAGACGATGCGGCCGGCGCGGTCGATGGCGAAGGCGCCCTCATAGAGGCTGTCGAACAGCCGGCGCAGCGTGCGGGCCGCCTGGCTGCGCAGGAACGCTTCGGTGCTGGCGATCGGCGGGCGCTTGACCATGAACTCTGCTGCCTGCTCCGCGGCCAAATGGCCGTCGGCTCATGATAAAGCAGGATTTCAGCAGGCGGTGGCGATTTTCCGATCCTGGCCCGTCCCGGGAACAGCAGGCGCGTCTTCCGCTACTCAGTTTGATGGTGAAATGCACCAAGCCCGGCGCGGGCGAAATCCCAATCCCGGAAAGGCTGGGATGGCTGGGAACGTAGAGCCTGCCGATTTCTCAGCCGGCGATCCCTCAGCCCGCGGGCCGGAAGGTCGGGAAGAGAATAAGCTCGCCCGCCATGACGCCGTGCGGCCCGGGCGAGACGGTTTCGGCTTCCATCCCCGCGCCCGGCACGCGCTTGAACGGCAGGACGACCGCCGCCCCGTCGCCCGGATCCGGCATGCCGCCGCTCGCCGCCGGCCGCAGCAGGCGCTGCCACAGCGTAAGCTGAAACTCTGTCGCGATCAGCCAGGGTATCAGCGGCCAAAGCAGTACAGAGGGGGACATCATTTGCCAAACCCGCGTATGGCGCCATGAACCGGACAAGGATTCCACAGCTATCTTAGCAAAGAATAAATTGCGTTGCACCGGCCTTATCGCCACCACATGTAGGGGGCTCGCGGGCAGAATGGCGCGTGACGCCGCCGGGGCGCCGGCGGAGGTCCTTGGAGGAATGGCGCGCCCGGCAGGACTCGAACCTGCGGCCCCAAGCTTAGAAGGCTCGTGCTCTATCCAACTGAGCTACGGGCGCCCGCCTCTGCCGCGCCGCCGACGCGGCGCGGCAGGCATGTGACAGGCCCGCCCCGGCAGGGTGCCCGGGTCGGGCCTCTATTCCGCCGCCTGTTCCGCGGTCAAGCCCGCCTCGCCTTAGTCCCGCGCGAACAGGCCGCCCTCTGACGCATTCCTCAGACCAGCCGATGATAGCTGAAATTATCGGCATAGGTGCGGTAGCGCAAACGGTGGGGCCGCGGCGCCTCGACCGCATAGGGGATGGCGTGTTTCTCGGCGAAGGCGATCGCCTCCTCGCCGGTCTCGAAGGAGAGGCGCACCTGGCCGCTGGTATCGCGCGAGCCGGTCCAGCCCATCAGCGGCTCGATGAAGCGGGCGTCCGCCGGGTCGAACTCGAGCCGCCATTGCCGCGTCTGCGCCTCGCCCGACTGCATGGCATTGCGGGAGGGTTTGAAGATGCGCGCCGTCATGAGCCGTTCCTCTTCCGTATGCCCGGGTCTTCAGGATTGGTCGGGGCGACTGGATTCGAACCAGCGACCTACTGCTCCCAAAGCAGTCGCGCTACCAGCCTGCGCTACGCCCCGACGGGCCGCAAGCCCGCCTCCCCGCGTGGTTTAGCCCGAAGCGCCGCCGCCCGCAAGCGGCCATCGCTTCCCGGCCTGGCCGGGGCGGCGTGGATGGGGCCGCTATTCCGCCGCCGGCTGGTTCGGCCGTGCATCGATGCGGAAGACGCCGCTCGCCTTGACCACGCGCCGGCCGCCGACCGCTAGCAGCGCTTCGGCGAAAGCCAGGCTGCGGGTCTGGCGCAGCACCTGTCCGCGCCCCTCCAGCCAATCGCCTGCCTGCGCCGGGCCGAGATAGTCGGTGACGAGGCGCACCGTGAAGGCCCGCTTGCCGACAATGGTGCGGACCGCCTGCCCCAGAACCATGTCGGCGAACGTCGCGAGCATGCCGCCATGGATGATGCCGGCCTGGTTCAGATGGCGGTCGAGAACGCGGAAGCCGCGGACGAAGCCCGTCCCCTCGTCCTTCTGATAGAACGGACCGTTATGCCGGCCATAGGCGGCATGATGGGTGACGAGACGATAGCCTTCGGGCACGTCGTCACTCTCGGCCGGGCCGGCGCTCATGGCGCCGCCCGCCTGGTTTCGGGCCTCAGAGCGATGGTCGGCGGCATTCCTGCAATCGCTGTCACGATGCCTCGTCACGGGTCGGGAGGATCGGCGCGGAACAAGCGGTCCGAGCCTTGAATAGATTAAAGATCAGGGATGGACAAGCTACACCAGCGGGGAATGAAAAACATCCCGGCCATCAAGCGCAAACACCATTGAGTGCGAACACCAACGAGCGCGGATAACCGCGCAAACCATCACGCCCGCGCCCTTGGGGCACAGCCGCGGCTCTGCTTATTCCGGCTCGGCTCCCCGGAACCATCCCGGCCGCTTCGCATGCAGCGGCGACGGCGGCTCAGTCCACCTGGATCTGCGCCACCTGCGGTCCTTTCGGCCCTTGTCCGATGCGGATACGGACGGCCTGCCCCGGCTGCAGCTCGCTCAAGCCGCCGCGGCGAAGCACCTCCATATGGACGAAGACGTCCTGGGACCCTTCGCCACGGGAGACAAACCCGTATCCTTTCACCGGATTGAACCATTTTACGGTCGCGGTCTGGAAATCACCCTCAGCCAGAACGACAGACAGTCGCGGGCCATCGTCCTCGCCCGCCAGGCCGCCGGCACCGAAGCCGCCAACCCGTCCGGGACGCCGTTCGCCCGGCACGGCAACGGCATCGAGTTCGATCACGCGGACCGCCTGCATCCCTTTCGGCCGCCGCACCACTTCGCAAATAATGGCGGCGCCTTCCGGCGCGCTGTCGTACCCCGCCTGGCGCAGGCACGACAGATGCAAGAAGATATCGCCAGCGCCGTCGTTCGGGCTGATGAAGCCAAACCCCTTCACCGCATTGAACCACTTTACGGTGCCATTGACGATCACCGTATCCGCATGGGCGTTGTCGCCCCCCATCTGTGTGTCCATCACGCGCTCGCAACTAAATTCACAATTACTAGGCGAACCAAAGGCTAACATATTTTTTATCGTTCTCAAATATTTGTTCCGGTCCCTCCAAGGTCGCCCCAAGGTAGAATTGGCATTGCCGTGCTCTGTCACGAGACCTTGTCGCAGGTGCAGCAATTGCTTGCGGGCGGGGTTGAGCGAGGTCGGCGGCGCGCCGGGATTTCGCCGGCCGGCCGGGTGCGGATCCGGGACTGCCGGGCGCAATCTGTCGCCGCCGTGCTACTTATGGCTGTATTTCCGCTCAAAGCCCGGTGGAACGATGACGGGTCGTCGCCGTGGCGGAAGCCATCTCAAATTCAGAATAGCGTCCCGTTATATTTATCGCGAAGCCTGACCTTGGGGCGGCCAGTGAATGCGGCGCCGGGAACGAAGCGCTTCAGGCTGGCAGGCGCCGCCGCGGAATCCAGGGGGTGATCTCGCGCCCATCGATGGTGAAGCGGATCCGCTCGACCGGGGGCAGTTTCGAGGCCTGCGGCGCGTCCCGGTCCGGACTCTGGCTGCTTGGCTGCGGGGCTTCGGTGGCGGCGGTGGAAGCAGCGGCAGGGATGGTCGGATTGGCGGCTTCCGCCGGTCCGTCCGCCGGTTCCGGTACTGCCATCGCCGTCGCGCGCGCCGCGGCCAGGGCGGCGGCGATTTCGGCTGGTTCTGTCGGTTCTGGGGGTACGGCCGGCACCGCGTCCGCCGTCATGGCGGCGCCGTAAGCCGCCCCCAGGGCGTCGAGCGGAATGAGGCCGTCGGGATTGCTTTCGCGGCAGGATTTCCAGATCCCGTCGGCGGCGATCAGGCGGGCGAGCCCCGGCCCCGGGATGCGGCCATATTGCTGCCAGAGCGCGGCCAGAACCGCTTCGATCCGGGGCGGGATTTCCACCGTGGGCGGCCGGGCGAGACCGCATTCCAGCACCAGGGCGACGGTCGGCTCGAACGGCCCCTCGGCCGCGGCATGGAAGCTCGCCGGCATCAGGGCCCGCCCGTCCTGGGCCGCGGCGAAATAGGCCTGGGCCAAATAGAGCAGGCAATGCAGCTTGCGCGCCGAGAGGCGGCCGGCGCCTTCCTGGTCCTGGAACCACAGCGCCACATCGACCGGCGAGCGCACCATGGGCGGCAGAAGCGAATTCCGGGGTGGGAGCGGAGAAGCGGGCGTCATAAGTCCAAGGTCATAAGGGATAGCGGTTGCCATAGGGTTAATACTTCCTGCCTACCGCCGTTCTTTCGTATTCCGATCCTTGATTGATCGGCTGCGGCGCCTGTTTCCCGCCGGAGCAAAAGGCTCTACTCTCCGTGACGGGGCGGCGTACCGCACGCGCCAGGCCCCGGTTTCTTCGATCTCATGTTCTTCGACCTCATGCCCTGGGGAGAGTCCAAATGGATATGAACGGCGAGCAGCTCATCGCCGCGCCGCGCCTGAAAGTGTGGCAGGCGCTGAACGACCCGGAAATCCTGCGCCAGGCGATCCCGGGCTGCGAGAGCGTCGAAAAGCTTTCCGATACCGAATTCGTCGCCCAGGTGACCGCCAAGGTCGGTCCGGTCAAGGCCAAGTTCAAAGGCAAGGTCGCGCTCTCCAACCTCGACCCGCCCAACGGCTATACGATCCAGGGCGAAGGCCAGGGCGGCGTCGCCGGCTTCGGCAAGGGCGGCGCGCGGGTCGCGCTGGAAGATGCGGCGGACGGCGCCACCCTGCTGCGCTACGAGGTCGAGGCCACCGTCGGCGGCAAGCTGGCGCAGATCGGCTCGCGGCTGATCGATGCCACGGCGCGCAAGATGGCGGAGGATTTCTTCGGCCGTTTCAACGATCTGGTCGGCGCGCCGGCGGAAGGTGCGGCGGACGGGCCCGAGGGCGCGTCGGAGGATGCCGCGGCGGAAGACGCGCCGTTGACGGCCGGCCCGCTCTCCGCCGAGGTCGAGGCCGAGCTTGCGGGTGTCGCCAGCGCCGACCACCCACATCCGATCGCGCCGACGCAGGCGCCGGCGACCGTGACCGCGCGCAGCCTGCCGCCCTGGATCTGGGTCGGCGGCCTGGTCGTTCTCGCCATCGTCATCGGGCTGCTCTACGCCGCCAGAGGCTGAGGATACGGAAACCGGGCGGCCGCCGGCGCGAGCGGCGGTCCGCCGCTTGATTTTGCGCTCGCCACAACCCAGACTGGTGGCAAGAGCGAGACGGTCCGACGACGGGCGGCCTCCGCCCGGCCCGGTGTCCGGCCTAATCCCCGGTGGGTCCGATCGCCGGTGCCTGGCCTGATCATTGCGTGCACTCGCCTTGTCGATTGCCGTCTCGAAATTTTTCAAGTCATACAGGGAGGATCGCTATGCCGGCTGTTTCCATGAAGGTCAACGGGCAGGCGGTGTCCCGAGAGATCGAGCCCCGCACCCTGCTCGTTCATTATCTGCGCGAGCATCTCGGGCTGACCGGCACCCATGTCGGCTGCGACACCAGCCAATGCGGCGCCTGCGTCGTGCATATGGACGGCCGCAGCGTCAAATCCTGCACCCTGCTCGCCATCCAGGCCCAGGGCGCCGACGTCACCACCATCGAGGGGCTGGCCAAGGACGGCACGCTGCATCCCGTGCAGGCGGCCTTCCGCGAGCATCACGGCCTGCAATGCGGCTTCTGCACGCCCGGCATGGTGATGAGCGCCATCGACCTTCTGAAGCGGCACCCCAAGCCCTCGGAAGAGACCATCCGCCACGAGCTTGAGGGCAATATCTGCCGCTGCACCGGTTATCACAATATCGTGAAGGCGGTGCAGGCTGCCGCCGCCAGCATCGGAGGGTGAAGGATCATGTCTGAAAATGGCATCGGCGCCGCCGTGCGCCGCAAGGAAGACTTCCGCTTCATCACCGGCGCGGGCCATTACACCGACGATATCAACCGCCCGGGCCAGGTTCACGCCTATTTCGTGCGCTCGCCGCACGCTTTCGCCAAGATCAAGAACGTCGATATCAAGGCCGCCGCGGCGGCGCCGGGTGTTGTCGCGATCTTCACCGGCGCCGATCTCGCCGCCGCCAAGGTCGGCAGCCTGATCTGCGGCTGGACGGTCAAGGGCAAGGACGGCCAGCCGCACAAGGCGCCGGCGCATCCCCCGCTCGCGGTCGATACCGTGCGCTATGTCGGCGATCATGTCGCGGTGGTGATCGCGGAGAGCCTGACGCAGGCCAAGGATGCGGCCGAGCGCGTCGTCGTCGATTACGAGGTGCTCGCTCCGGTCACCTCGCCCATGGGCGCGCTCAAGCCCGGGGCGCCGCAGGTGCATGGCGATGTCGCCGGCAACCTGTGCTACGACTGGGAATTGGGCGACAAGGCGGCAACCGATGCGGCCTTCGCCAAGGCGGCGCATGTCACCCACCTCGAATTCATCAACAACCGCCTGATCCCGAACGCGATGGAGCCCCGGGCCGCG
>CALCYJ010000252.1 GCA_937905845.1 uncultured Rhodospirillales bacterium | reverse complement strand
TCGATCGTTTTTCCGATAAGAATATCTGCTGAAAACAATAAGTTAAGAGTATTTTTGCGATTCAAGCCGATCGCAAGGGGCTCCAAGGGGAGGAAAAGCTGGCAAACCTTCGCAAGAGATCTTCCGTTGCCGATGTGCTGATCATCGGCGCTGGCGCCTCGGGCTCGGTCGCGGCCAAGCATCTCGCCATGAACGGTTTCGACGTGGTTTGCCTGGAGCAGGGACCCCGGGTGGACAATGGCGAATTCTGGGGCGACAAGCCGGAATGGGAGCTGATGGCGCAAAAGCGCTGGCACCCGAATCCGAACGTGCGCGACCTGGAAAGCGATTACCCCTGCGAGACGTCCCAGTCCGACGTGAACCCCCTGATGTACAGCGCGGTGGGCGGCAGCACGATCCTATACGCCGCCCATTGGCAGCGCTTCATGCCGTCGGATTTCCAGGTGAAGACGCTCGATGGCGTCGCCGACGACTGGCCCTTCACCTACGAGGATCTCGAACCCTTCTACGACGAAATGGATATCGAGATGGGGGTCTCGGGGCTGGGCGGCGATCCCGCCTATCCGCCGGGCAAGGCGCCGCCGCTGCCGCCGCTGCCCATCGGCCGGATCGGCATGAAGGCGGCGGAGGGGATGAACAAGCTCGGATGGCACTGGTGGCCGGGACCCAACGCGATCCCCTCGCGCCCCTATGCCGGCCGGAACCAGTGTGTGCGCCGCGGCACCTGTCTGACCGGCTGTCCCGAGCGCGCCAAGGCCTCGACCGATCATACCCATTGGCCGATCGCGCTTGAGCACGGCGCCACGCTGATCACCGGCGCCCGCGTGCGCGAGGTGAGCATGAACGAGGAGGGGCTGGCGACCGGCGCGATCTATATCGACCGCAACGGGCGCGAGCGCGAGCAGAAGGCCCGGATCGTGATCGTCTGCTGCAACGGCGTCGGCACGCCGCGCCTGTTGCAGCTCTCGCGCTCGGCGCGGTTTCCAGACGGGCTGGCCAATAGTTCGGGCCTGGTCGGCCGCAACCTCATGATGCACCCCTATGCCGCGGTGACCGGCAATTTCGCCGAGCCGCTGGAAAGCTGGCTCGGCCCGGCCGGCCAGACGATCCAGTCGATGCAGTTCTACGAGACCGACGCCTCCCGCGGCTTCGTGCGCGGCGCCAAATGGCAGGTGATGCCCTCGGGCGGGCCGCTCGGCATGCGGGCGGCCTATGGCGGCAAGCCGCTTGAGGAAGCCTGGGGCGCCAATCTGCATCGCAGCACGCGCAAGATTTTCGGCCGGAGCTTCGAATGGGGCATCATCGCCGAAGATCTGCCGAGCCTCGAAAACCAGGTGGTGCTCGATCCGGCGCTGACCGACAGCGACGGCATTCCGGCGCCGAAGATCCTCTACAAGAATTCCGAGAATACCCAGAAGATGATCGCCTTCCATCTCGAGCGCGCGAAGGAGGCGATGCAGGCGGCGGGCGCGGTCGATATGACGGTGACCCCGCTCATGCGCGACTGCGGCTGGCACCTGATGGGCACCTGCCGCATGGGCGATGATCCTTCCCGTTCGGTGGTCGATCGCTGGGGCCGGGCGCATGACGTCCCGAACCTCTTCGTCTACGACGGCAGCGTGTTCGTGACCTCTTCGGGCTTCAATCCGACGGGCACGATCTGCGCCATCGCGCTCAAGTGCGTCAAGCATCTCATCGCCCATCATCGCGACCAGAAGACGGCGGAGTAGCGTCATGATCGATGATCTTACGCGCAAGACGTTCGTCGGCCTCGCCGATGTGCTGATCCCCGCGGCCGAAGGCATGCCGGCGGCAAGCGGGGTCGGGGTCGGCGAGCATCTCGACCGGCTGCTCGGCCTGCGGCCCGACCTCCTGGAGGTGTTCACGCGCGGCATGAAGGCTTGTGCCGGCCAGGATCCGCAGCGTTCGGCCGAGCGGCTGAACCGCGAAGACCCGCCGGCGCTGGCCGCGATCGGCCTGATCGCCGCCGCCGCCTATTACATGGATCCCCGCGTGCGCGCGCTGATCGGCTATCCGGGCCAGGAAAACCGGCCCGGCGATCCCGACGAGACCCCGCCCTATGTCGCCAACGGGATGCTGAAGGTCGTGACGGATCGAGGCCCGATTTTCCGGCCGACGCAGAAGCGATGACGGATATCGGCCGCTTCCTGCCGCGGGGCGCGGGCGCTCAAAGGGAAAGAGGATAAGGCGATGAGTCCAAGCAGCAAGGAGGCCTCTCGCCCGGCGCGGCGCGATGAAGAGGTGGATGTCCTCATCATCGGCGCCGGTCCGTCGGGGTCGGTCGCGGCCAAGCATCTCTCGGCGGTCGGTCTTTCCGTGGTGACGCTCGAACAGGGGCACATGCCCGACCGGAACGCCTATGCCGGCCGCAGGCCCGAGTGGGAGCTGGTCAGCCAGAAGCAATGGCACCCCAACCCCAATGTCCGCGATCTGCCGCGCGACTATCCGATCAACACTCATGAATCGGACATCAATCCGCTGATGTTCGCCGGCGTCGGCGGCAGCACCACGCTCTATGCGGCGCATTGGATGCCGTTCCTGCCCTCCGATTTTCGCGTGCGGACGCTGGATGGTATCGCCGACGACTGGCCCTTCACCTACGAGGACCTGCTGCCCTACCTTGATGAGGTTGAGCGCGAGGTCGGCGTTTCCGGCCTACCGGGCAACCCGGCCTATCCGCCGCGCGGCTCCTATCCGACGCCGCCGCTGCCCATCGGCAAGGTCGGACAGAAGGCGGCGCAGGGCCTCGACCGGCTCGGCTGGCACTGGTGGCCGGGGACCAACGCCATTCCCTCGGTGCCCTATAACGGGCTCAATGCCTGCGTTCGCCGCGGAACCTGCATGACGGGATGCCCCGAGGGCGCCAAATCGACCAGCGACATCACCTATTGGCCGCATGCGCTCAAGAACGGCGCGCGCCTGGTCACCGGGGCGCGCGTGCGCGAGATCGAGATCAACGATCAGGGTCGCGCCACCGGGGCGATCTATATCGACGAGAACGGCCGCGAGCATCGCCAGCGGGCGAAAACGGTCATCGTCTGCGCCAACGGCATCGGCACGCCGCGCCTGCTCCTGCTTTCGAAGTCGAAGCGCTTCCCCAACGGTCTCGCCAATTCCTCGGGCCTGGTCGGCCGGCGGTTGATGATGCATCCCTTTTCGGCCGTGCTGGGCGTCTATGACGAGGATCTCGAATCCTGGCGCGGGCCGTTCGGGCAGAACATCGATTCCTTCCAATATTACGAGACCGACGAGAAGCGCGGTTTCATGCGCGGGGCGAAATGGGGCGCGATGCCGGCCGGCGGGCCGCTTGGCGCGATGTCCTTCGTCGGCACCAAGGTCTTCGCCGGCGGCGAGGCCGGGATCGAGGACAGCTGGGGCGCGAACCTGCACAAGGTGGTCGAGCGGCGCCTGGGCCATAGTGTCGTCTGGGGGATCATCGGCGAGGATTTGCCCGAAGCATCGAACCGCGTCGAGATCGACCCCGATCTGACCGACAGCGACGGCATTCCGGCACCGAAGCTCGTCTACAAAGTGTCGGAGAATTCGGAACGGCTGCTGCGCTTCCATGTCGATCGCTGCGTCGAGGCCGTGAAGGCGGCGGGCGCGATCGAAACGGTGATCGTGCACCAGATGCCCGACACCGGCTGGCATCTGCTCGGCACCTGCAAGATGGGTGACGACCCGAAAACCTCCGTGGTGAACCAATGGGGCCGGACCCATGACGTGCCCAACCTCTATATCTTCGACGCCAGCGCCTTCCCGACCTCGGGCGGCGTCAATCCCACCGCGACCATCATGTCCGTGTCGTTGCGGCAGACCCGCCGTCTGATCGCCGACCGGCGGAATCAGGAGACCCCCTGATGAGCGTCACAGCCGCAGCGAGCCTGTCGCCCGAGCAGCGCAGCCTGTTTCGGGCCCTGGCCGACGTGCTGATCCCGGCCTATGGCAAGATGCCGGCGGCGAGCGCGGTCGGCGTTCACGAAGCCCTGGTGGACGAGGTGCTGAAACATCGCGCCGATATCCGCGACGACCTGCTGCGCGCGTTGCAGGCGGCCAAGGGGCGGGATCCGACCGAGGCCGCGAACGATCTCCTGCGCAACGACGAGGCGGCCTTCAACGCGCTCGGGCTGGCGGCGTCGGGGGCCTATTACATGTCGCCCAAGGTGCGGGAACTGCTGCTCTATCCCGGTCAGGAGGACGTGAAGTACGATCCTTACGAGACGCCGAGCTATCTTGTCGATGGCACGATCGAGCGGGTGATCGCCCGCGGGCGCGTGTACCGGCCGACGCCGCGCTGAGCGCCGATCAGAGGAGAAGCGATGTCCCGACCCCCCGTGTCCGCCGCTGCCGCGCCGCCCTGCCAAGGGCCGGATCCGCAGACGCGCGCGCCCGGTTTCCGCATGCCCAGCGGCGCCTGCGATACCCACGCCCATGTCATCGGCTCGCCCGATCGCTACCCGTTCGTGGCGGACCGCAGCTATACGCCGCCGCCGGCGCCGCTCGAGGCCTATCTCGCCATGCATCGGGCGCTCGGGATCGAGCGCGGCGTCCTGGTCCAGGTCAGTGTGCATGGCACCGACAACCGCTTTCTCGTCGAGGCGCTGCGCCGCCACCCCGACCGCCTGCGCGGCATTGTCGTGGTGTCGCCGGATATTTCGGATGCGGAGCTTGACCGCCTGGCCGAGGCGGGGGTGCGCGGCATCCGCTTCAACGAGCTGTTCGGCGGCGGGATCGGCCTCGAGCCGATGGAGGCGCTGGCGAAGCGGATCGCCCGGCTCGGCTGGCATATCCAGCTTCTGATCGACGCCCGGCGTCTGCCGGCGATCGGGGGGCGTCTGGCGCGCCTGCCGGTCCCTTTCGTCATCGATCATATGGGCTGCCTTCCGACCTCGGCGGGGATGGAGGATCCGGGCTTCCAGGCGATGCGCAAACTGCTGGCGGAGACGGATTGCTGGATCAAGATTTCCGGCGCCAACCGGATCTCGTCGGAACCCATTCCCTACCGCGATACGATTCCCTTCGCGCAGTCTCTGGTTGCGACCAGGCCCGACCGGCTGGTCTGGGGCAGCGATTGGCCGCATGTCGCGATCCCGGGTGCGATGGCGAACGACGGCGCGCTGCTCGACCTGCTGGCGGAATGGGTGCCGGATGAAACCACGCGCAATCGGATTCTCGTCGATAATCCGGCGCGGCTTTATGGATTCTGAGAGCGGCGCCCGCCCGCGCTCGTCTTCCCGCTCGCCTGTCCGATGGTGACGCCGGCCGAACCTGGCGCCTTCGATGCCGATCTCGCGGCGCAATTCGGTGCCGGCCGGTCGGGCCTTAGGATCGAGGACGAGCGCCTGCTGACCGGCCAAGGCCGTTTTATCGGCGATCGGCCGGTCGCCGGCGAATTGGCCGCAATCCTGGTGCGCTCGCCGCATGCCCACGCTGAAATACGCGCAATCAACATCGCGCCCGCGCGCCATCTTCCGGGCGTCGTCGCGATCTATACCGGCGCGGATCTGGCACGCGACGGGATCGGGCCGTTCGGCCATGCCGCCGTCATCGAGCGGCCGGGCGGCGGGCCGCTTGCCGCGCCGCCGCGCCTGCCGCTAGCCGTCGGCATCGTGCGCCATGTCGGCGATCCGGTCGTCCTCGTCATCGCCCTGACGCCGGATCAGGCGAGGGATGCGGCCGAGGCGATCGAGATCGACTACGATCCGCGTCCCGCCGTAATCGATCTGCGCGCCGCCGTTGCGCCCCTAGCGCCGGTGCTGTG
>CALCYJ010000251.1 GCA_937905845.1 uncultured Rhodospirillales bacterium | reverse complement strand
ATGTCACCGGATCGGCCACGGTCCTGGGCTTTGCCTTAGGGGTGGTGCTCGGCATTTCGCTCGCCGTCGGCATCGTCCTTCTGCGCACCCTCGACCGCAGCCTGCTGCCCTGGATCATCGCCTCCCAGACGGTGCCGATCATCGCCATCGCGCCGATGATCGTCGTCGTTCTGGGCAATATGGGCCTGACCGGCCTGATCCCGAAGGCGCTGATCTCGATGTATCTGTGCTTCTTTCCCATCACCATCGGCATGGTGAAGGGCCTGCGCTCGCCCGATCCGCTGCAACTCGACCTCATGCGGACCTATTCGGCGAGCCCGGGGCAGGTCTTCGGCAAGCTGCGCTGGCCGGCCTCGGCGACCTTCCTTTTCGCGTCTCTCAAGGTGGCGATCGCGGTCAGCCTGGTCGGCGCCATCGTCGGCGAACTGCCGACCGGCGCCCAGGCGGGCCTCGGCGCGCTGCTGCTGATCGGCTCGTATTACGGCCAGACGGTGCAGATCTGGGCGGCGCTGGTCATGGCCTCCCTGCTCGGTGTCGTCCTGGTCGCCCTGGTCGGCCTGGTGGAACGGGCAACACTGCGCCATATGGGGGCGATGCCATGAGCGGGCAGCCGAAACCGAAAGCCCGGCGCGGCTGGACCGCCGTCATCGCCCTGGCGGTGATCCTGGCGGCCCTGGTGATCCATCCAGGCGGCGCTAGAAACCTCCCCCGGCTCGATGAGGGATGGCCGCTTCTGTGCCTGGTCGCGGCGATCGTGGCCGCGCTGGCCGGCGTCTTCAAGCCCGGCTCCAGGCTCGTCTCGGGTAGCCTCATCGCGCTCGGCGTTCTTCTCGGCGCCCTGGCGCCGCTGTTTCTGTTCGGCGGCCATCCCCTCCCGGCGAGCGCCGCGGCGGGCCTGTGGCTTTATGTCCTGGCGCTGACCCTCCTGATGTGGTGCGCGCTCGAAACCCTGGCCGAGGTGGTGACGCCGAACTGGATCGGCGCCCTCGTCGTTCCCGGCCTGTTCGGCCTATGGCTGGTCTTTCTGTGGCAGGTGCTGGTCGTCGGCCTCAGCGTGCCGGCGGTCCTGCTGCCGAGCCCCGACCGGGTCGAGCATGTCTTCGTCACTCATCTCTACATGCTGTGGCAGGATTTCCGCCAGACCTTCCTCAAGGCCGTTCTCTCGGGCTTCGTCATCGGCTCGGGCGCGGGCTTCCTCGTTGCCATCCTGGCCGACCGGGTATCGTTCCTCCGGCGCGGACTGCTGCCGCTCGGCTATCTCATGAGCGCGGTTCCCATCGTCGGCATCGCCCCCATCATGGTGATGTGGTTCGGCTTCGACTGGCAGTCGAAGGCGGCGGTGGTGGTGGTGATGACCTTCTTCCCGATGCTGGTGAATACGCTGGCCGGCATCCACAGCGCCGAGGCGATCGAGCACGATCTGATGCATTCCTACGGCGCGAGCTATGCGCAGACCCTGCTCAAGCTGCGGCTGCCCAATGCGCTGCCCTTCATCTTCAACGCGCTCAAGATCAATTCGACACTGGCGCTGATCGGCGCCATCGTCGCCGAGTTCTTCGGCACGCCGGTCGTCGGCATGGGTTTCCGCATCCTGGTGGAAATCGGGCGCATGAACATGGACATGGTATGGGCGACGATCGTGGTGGCGGCGCTCGCGGGATCGATGTTCTACGGCGCGCTGGCGCTGCTCGAACGCGGACTGACCTTCTGGCATCCTTCCTACCGGCAGGAGCGGCCATAAGCCTCGATCGTTCAAGGGGATGATAAACACACAGGGAGTGGACCATGAATAAACTGACCATCCTGGCTGGTGCCGCCGTCCTGGCGCTTACCAGTTTCAGCGTCCAGGCGGCGGACAAGCTGACGCTACAGCTCAAATGGGTGGCCGACGCCCAGTTCGCCGGCTATTACGTCGCCCAGGACAAGGGCTTCTACAAGGCCGAAGGCCTCGATGTCACCATCAAGCCGGGCGGACCCGACATCGCCCCGCCGCAGGTGATGGCGGCCGGCGGCGCCGACGTCATGGTGGATTGGATGCCCGACGCGCTGGCGGCCCGGGAAAAGGGGATCCCGCTGGTCAATATCGCCCAGATTTTCAAGCGCTCCGGCCTGATGCTCACCTGCCGCAAGGACAGCGGCATCAAGACGCCGGCCGACTTCAAGGGCAAGACGCTCGGCGTCTGGTTCGCCGGCAACGAATATCCCTTCCTGGCCTGGATGGCCAAGCTCGGCTACAAGACCTCCGGGCCCGACGCCGACATCAAGGTGCTGAAACAGGGCTTCAACGTCGATCCCCTGCTCCAGAAGCAGGCGGCCTGCATCTCGACCATGACCTACAACGAATATCCGCAGGTGCTCGATGCCGGCATGAAGCCGAGCCAGCTCGTCGTCTTCAAATACCAGGACGAGGGCGTGGCGACGCTCGAAGACGGCCTCTATGTGGTGGACAAGGAGCTGAAGGAGCCGGCGATGGCGAGCAAGCTCGCCCGCTTCCTGCGCGCTTCCGTCAAGGGCTGGTCCTATGCCATCGCGCATCAGCCGGAAGCCGTCAAGATCGTGTTGGACAACGACACGACCGGCGCCCAGACCAAGCATCATCAGACCCAGATGCTGGCCGCGGTCGCCAAGCTGGTGGAGGGTCAGCCCAAGGGTATCGGCTATCTCGAGCCGGCCGATTACGAGCGCACGGTCAAGATCCTGCTGAGCGCGAAGTCCGACCCGGTGATCACCAAGACGCCCGAAGGCGCCTGGACGCATCAGATCTGGGACATGGCCTTCAAGACCAAGGCGAAATAACCCAACCGGTCTATTGGGTGGCGCGGCCGGATCCGGTCGCATCCCCCAAGGGCTAAAGCAACGGGGCGGTCTTCATCGACCGCCCCGTTATTTTTTGCTTCCGACGAAGAGCCCGTAGGCGTTCGCGGCTGGGCTTCTATTCGGCCGCCGCGCGCGGCACGGCGTGCGGCTCCTTGAGCCTGGCTTGGCGGGCCATCGCGTCATAGACGGGCGCAAAGGTCGGGCGGTCGATGTAGCGGCCGGCACCGCGGCGGGCGTCGAGCTTGCCATCCGCCCAGACAACCTCGCCCTGCGAGATCGTATGGCTGGCGACGCCCTGCACCTTCATGCCCTCGAAGATATTGTAATCCACCTTCTGATGGTGGGTCTTGGCCGAGATGGTGCGCGAGGCGTTCGGGTCCCAGACGACGAGATCGGCGTCGGCGCCGACGCTGACCGAGCCTTTGCGCGGATAGATATTGAAGATCTGCGCCGCATTGGTCGAGGTGACGCGGACGAACTCGTTCGCCGTCAACCGCCCGGTGGCGACGCCGTGATGCCACAGGACCGAGAGCCGGTCCTCGACGCCGCCGGTGCCGTTCGGGATCTTGGTGAAATCGTTGCGTCCCATGCCTTTCTGCGGCGCGCAGAAGCAGCAATGGTCGGTGGCGGTCGTTTGCAAATTGCCCGATTGCAGCCCGCGCCACAGCACTTCCTGATGCTCCTTGGGCCGGAAGGGCGGGCTCATGACATGCGCCGCCGCGACATTCCAGTCGGGATGGCGATAGACCGACTCATCGACCACCAGATGGCCGGCCAGCACCTCGCCATAGACGCGCTGGCCTTCGCCGCGGGCGCGGGTTATCGCCTCGACCGCCTCGCGGCAGGAATTGTGCACGATATAGACCGGCACCCCCAGCACCTGCGCGATGCGGATGGCGCGGTTGGCCGCCTCGCCTTCCACTTCCGGCGGGCGGGACAGCGGGTGGCCTTCCGGGCCGGTGATGCCGGCCTTGAGAACCTGCTGCTGGAGATGGAGCACCAGATCGCCGTTCTCGGCATGGACGGTGCAGATGGCGCCAAGCTCGCGAGCGCGGCTGAAACTGTGCACCAGCACATCGTCGTCCGCCATGATGGCGCCTTTATAGGCCATGAAGTGCTTGAAGCTGTTGACCCCATGCTCGGTGGCGAGAAGGCCCATGTCGCGATGCACGCTCTCGTCCCACCAGGTAACGGCGACATGAAAGGAATAATCGCCCGCGGCCTTTTCCGCCCAGCCGCGCCACTTCTTGTAGGCGGCCAAGAGCGGTTCCTTGGGGTCGGGGATGACGAAATCGATGATCATCGTCGTGCCGCCGGCAAATCCCGCCGCCGTGCCGGTGAAAAAATCCTCTGACGCCGTGGTGCCCATGAAGGGCAGCTCCATATGCGTATGGGGATCGATGCCGCCCGGCATGACGAGCTGGCCGCCGGCATCGATGGTGCGCGTACCGGCCGGCGCGTCGAGCCCGCTGCCGATCGCCTGGATGATGCCGTTGGCGCAAAGCACATCCGCGCGATAGCTGTGCTCGGCCGTCACGATCGTGCCGCCTCTGATCAGCGTTGCCATGCTCGCCTCCTGCCCATTTGTGGTGCGGCCCGCCTGCCCTGGGCGAACCTGATCGTTTGGTCAAGAATAGCGCAATCATTCCCCGGCGGGTAGCCGCAAAACGCACGTCCGGAAATGTGCCGGGATCGCCCCCGGTCATTGCTGGTTTAGGCTCGGGCGGGCTTGTGGGTGGTGTGGCGG
>CALCYJ010000250.1 GCA_937905845.1 uncultured Rhodospirillales bacterium | reverse complement strand
TCCAACCTGAAACGTGAATCAGTCTCTAATCAATAACATAGAGGGCGATTCACGGTTCAAGTCGAACCATGCCCGGTTCGACTTGAACCGATCGCGCTCTAGGATGCGCCCGCATAGGGCGGCTTGTGCAGGCCGGCGGGGGAGAGGGTGAAGATCTCGACGCCATCGGCGGTCACACCCACCGAATGTTCGAACTGGGCGGAGAGCGAGCGGTCCTTGGTCACCGCCGTCCAGCCGTCGTTCAGCACCTTCACCTGCCATTTGCCGAGGTTGATCATCGGCTCGATGGTGAAGAACATGCCCTCGCGCAGCGCGATCCCGGTGCCGGGCTGGCCGTAATGCAGGATGTTGGGCTCGTCGTGGAACACTTTGCCCAGGCCATGGCCGCAGAAATCGCGCACCACCGAGCAGCGCTCGCGCTCGGCGATGCTCTGGATCCGATGGCCGATATCGCCAAGATGCACCCCCGGCTTCACGATGGCGATGGCCTGCATCATGGCTTCATAGGTGATGTCGCACAGCCGCCTGGCCTTCACCCCCACCTCGCCGACGAAATACATCCGGCTGGTGTCGCCGTGCCAGCCGTCGAGGATCACCGTGACGTCGATATTGAGGATGTCGCCCTCGTGCAGCACCTTGCGGTCGTCGGGAATGCCGTGGCAGACGACGTGGTTGACGGAGGTACAGACCGATTTCGGGAAGCCGCGATAGCCGAGCGGCGCCGGCACCGCGTCGTGGCCGACGATGAATTCGTGGCACAGCCGGTCGATCTCGGCGGTGGTGACGCCGGGATTGACGTGGGGCGTGATGAAATCGAGCGTCGCCGCGGCAAGCCGGCCGGCCATCCGCATGCCGGCGAAAGCCGCCTGACCATGCAGCTTGATCGACCCGTCGCGGCGGGCCGCCGTCTCTTCCTCGCTCTGCACAAATGCCATGTCGTTCGACCCGTGCTGCTCCATGCCGCCATCGGCCCCTTTGTTCCCACGGCCTCAATAAGGCATAACATAGTCTTTCCGGCTCCGCTGCCAAGGCCTGTGCGCGGGTTCGTCTCCGGTGTATAAGGCCGGCAGGATCGATTGCGGCTGGAGGAAGCGATGGCGGGAACGGACGGAATGCCGGCGGCGCGGATCGTTACCGCCTGCATGGTCGTCATCGGCAACGAGGTCCTCTCCGGCCGCACGCGCGATGCCAACCTGGCCTGGATCGCGCCGCGGCTGAACCAGATCGGCGTCCGCCTGCAAGAGGCCCGCGTCATCCCTGATATCGAGGCGATCATCGTCGAGACGGTGCGCGCGGTCCGCGGCCGCTTCGATTATGTCTTCACCTCGGGCGGCATCGGGCCGACGCACGACGACATCACCGCCGATGCGATGGCCAAGGCCTTCGAGGTCGAAATCGACATCGATCCCCGGGCGCGCGAGCGGCTGGAGGGCCATTATGCGCCGGGCGAGCTGAACCCGGCCCGGCTGCGCATGGCGCGCATTCCCGCCGGCGCGGCGCTGATCGATAACCCCGTCTCCAAGGCGCCGGGCTTCCGCCTCGCCAATGTCTATGTCATGGCCGGGGTGCCGCTGATCTTCCAGGCGATGTTCGAGAGCATCCGGCACGAGCTGGTGGGCGGTATCCCGCTGCTCTCGCGCAGCATCGGGGCCGAAATCGCCGAAAGCAAGCTCGCCGACCCGCTGCGCCGGTTGCAGGAATCCTACCCCGCGGTGGAGATGGGTTCCTATCCCTTCTTCCGCGGCGGCCGCGCCGGCTGCTCGATCGTTCTGCGCTCGACCGATCCGGCGCTGCTGGCCGTGACGGGCGAGGCGGTCAAGGAGATGATGCGCAGCCAGGGGGCCGAGCCTTACGAGGCCGATGCCGCGTGAAAGCCGGCCGCGCCGTCACAGGCTGCCGTAGCGCCACCACCAGAGAACGGCGGAAAGCGCCGCGATGGCCAGCGCCAGGGCGGGCAGCGCCAGGCGTGTCTGCCAGCGCTGCAAGGCGCTCGTCCCGCCGGGCTCGGCCGCCTTGGCCACCGGCGGGTCGGGCAGCGGGACGGGCACGGGCGGGTGCGGATCGACGGCGGGCGGCTGTAGATCGGCCGAGGCCTCGCGCCGCTTGGCGTCGGGCCGGCGCAGCGCTTCCATGGCATTGTGCAGCCAGCGGTCGAAATTGCCGTCGGCATTGCGGGCCTGGCGGTCTTCCTCGCCGGTCAGTTCGGTCAGATAGATGCGGGCGACCAGATGGTGCTGGGCGGCGGCGCGGCGGAACCAGCGCGCGGCGGCGGCAAGATCCTTCGGCGCGTCGGTGCCGTGATAATGGCGCCGCCCCAGTTCGAACTGCGCCCGCGCGTCGCCGGCTTGCGCCGCCGCCACCAGGTCCTTCAGCTCACGGGCTTGCTCGTCCGCCATCGCTGCCACCGCCGCTCTGTCCCGATATGGTAGGCGAGGTGGACGGCAAGGGAAAGACCCAGTGCGGCGCTGTGGCAAAGAATTTCGCGTACCAGGGTTGCAGCCAGCGCGAGGCTTGGCTGTTTTCCGCTCGAATCGGGCCCGGACGGAGCCCGGACAGAGGGATGGGCGGTGACGCCGCCGGGCGCGCTGGCGTAGCATGTCCGGGCAGGCCATGGACTTGGCGTGCCAGGGGGTTGACGGGCGGATGGGCGGAAGCGGATCGAAGATGATGGGCGGATTGAGCGGATTGCTCGACCGCCAGGGCAAGGCGCTGGGCCGTGCACCGGCGGTGATCTATTGCGGCCGGGTGCTGTCCTACGCCGATCTGGCGGCGGCAAGCCGTCATGTCGCGGCCGGATTGGCGCGCCTCGGCATCGGGCGGGGCGACCGGGTGGCGCTGTGGCTGCCCAATGTGCCGGCCTATCTGATGACAATCTTCGCCTGCGCCCGGCTCGGCGCGATCGCGGTGGCGGTGAATACCCGCTATCGCGCCGTCGAGGTCGGGGATATCGTCGCCCGTTCCGGGGCCCGGGCGCTGCTGCTCTGGCCGGGCTTTCTCGGCATTCCCTTCCTCGACATCCTGGCCGAGGTCGATGAGGCGGCGCTCTCGCGCCTGGAAACGATCATCCTTTATGGCGAGGAAGATGGCGGCGAGGCCGCGGGCCCGCTGCCGCCGGCGCTTGGGCGGACGCGGACCCTGGCTTTCGATGCCTTGACCGGCCAGGGCGAGATTGTGGCCGCGGGCGGGCCTGAGGACGGCTGCGCGATCTTCACCACCTCGGGCACGACGCGGGCGCCGAAGTTCGTGCTGCACCGCCAGAGCGGCCTGATCGACCACGCTCATGCCGTCGCCCGCTCCTTCGGCTTCACCGAGGCCGGCGCCTCGCCGCTCCAGGCGCTGCCGCTCTGCGGCGTCTTCGGCTTCTGCCAGGCGATGGCGGCGCTGGCGGCCGGGGCCTGCCAGCATATGCAGGCGGTTTACGACGAGCGCGAGGCGGCCGAACTGCTGGGCTCGGGGGCGGCGACCCATCTCATCGCCAGCGACGAGATGGTGGTGCGGCTGCTCGATGCGGCGCCGGGTGAGCGGCCCTTCCCAAGGCTGCGCCATGTCGGCTTCGCCGCCTTCGGCCATCCGCCGGCGGAGATGGTGGCGGCGGCCGACCGCCGCGGTGTCCGCCTGGTCGGCCTTTACGGCATGAGCGAGGTACAGGCCTTGTTCGCCCGCCGCTCGGAAACGGCGCCGGCCGCCGAGCGGGCCAAGGCGGGCGGCCGCCCGGTCGCGCCCGAGGCGGAAGTGCGGGTCGCCGATCCCGAGAGCGGCGAGATCCTGAGGCCTGGGATCAGCGGCGAGATTCAAATCAAGGGACCGAGCCTGATGGCGGGCTATTTCGCCGATCCGGAAGCGACCAGAGCCGCCTTCACCGCCGATGGTTTCTTCCGGACCGGCGATCTTGGCCATATGGAAGTAGACGGCGGCTTCGTCTTCGAGACCCGCATGGGCGACGTGCTGCGGCTGGGCGGCTTCCTCGTCAGCCCGGCCGAGATCGAAGCCCATCTGCTGCGGCATGACGGGGTGAGCGGCGCCCAGGTGGTTGGCATGGCGACCCCGGCCGGGCCGCGGGCCATGGCCTTCGTCACCCTCAAGCCGGGCGAGCGGTTCGACGAGGCGGCGTTGGCCGCCTGGTGCCGCCAGGGCCTGGCCGGCTACAAGGTGCCGGCGCGCATCGTGCCGCTCGAGGCCTTTCCGGTGACGGTCAGCGCCAATGGCGTCAAGGTCCAGCGCGCCCGGCTGCGCGAGATGGCGGCGGCACTGGCGCAAGATTCGGCGGTATCGCGGTAACTGGGTAAGGCGATCGCGGCGGGATCAGCGGAAGGGCGGCTCGTCGAAACTTCGGAGCTTGCGCGAATGCAGCGCCTCCACCCCGCGCTCGCGCAGGATGCGGATCGCTTCGAGGCCGATGTCGAGATGCTGGCTGATGCGCTCGCGATAGAAGGTATTGGCCATGCCGCGCATTTTCAGCTCGCCATGCATGGGCTTGTCGGAGACGCAGAGCAGCGTGCCATAGGGCACGCGCAAGCGGAAGCCGTTGGCGGCGATGGTGGCGCTTTCCATATCGACGGCGATGGCGCGCGACTGGCTGAAACGCAGCTTCAGCTCGCCATAGCGCAGTTCCCAGTTGCGATTGTCGGTGGAGGCGATCGTGCCGGTGCGCATCCGGCTCTTGATGGCGCCGGCGTCGAGGCCGGTGACGCGCATGACCGCCTCGGCCAGCGCGACCTGGATCTCGGCGATCGGCGGCACCGGCACCCAGGTCGGCAGGTCGTGGTCGAGCACATGGTCCTCGCGGATATAGGCATGCGCCAGGGCATAATCGCCCAGCATCTGCGAGCGTCTGAGGCCGCCGCAATGGCCGATCATGAGCCAGCAATGCGGCCGGAGCACGGCGATATGGTCGGTGATGGTGCGGGCATTGGCCGGGCCGACGCCGATATTGACCAGGGTGATGCCGAGCCCGTCGGCGCGCACGAGGTGATAGGCCGGCATCTGCGGCAGGTGGTCCAGGGGCTTGCGGACCGAGGCGACGCGGCCACGCCTCGCATTGGCGAGGATGCTGTCGCCGGGCTCGACGAACAATTCATACTCGCTGTCGTCGGCCGCGATCTCCCGGCGGGCATAGGCGGTGAAGCCCTCGACATAGCGCTGATAGTTGGTGAAGAGCACGAAACGCTGGAAATGCTCGGGCGCGGTGCCGGTGTAATGGTGCAGCCGGTGCAGAGCCAGATCCGTGCGCTCCGCCGGGAAGAGGGAAAGCGGCAGCGGCTCGCCCGGCGCTGTGACATGGGTGCCGTTGGCGATCGTATCGTCGATGCGCTCAAGCTCGGGCAGCTGGAAGACGGCGGACAGAAGGCGCGCCATCTCGGGCGTGAAGTCGATGGCGGCATCCTCCACCACGAAGGGCAGCGGGATCGCCCGGTCGCTGATGCCGACCTCGACCGGCACCTGGTGATAGGCCAGAAGCCGCTCGATCTGCTCGCGATAATAGAGACCGAGCAGGTCGGGGCGGGTGAGGGTGGTGCCGTAGGTGCCGGGATAGGGCAGCGTGCCGTATGAGGGACGGCCTTCGAGCGTCATGTCCTTGGCCCCGACGGTGACGCCGAGATAGGGATAGCAGGCATCGACCGGCGGCGCGCCGCTGTGCTCGCCGGCCAGGAAGCGGCGGAAACGCTCGCGGATCCGGCCGCTTCCCTCGTCATAGATCTGGCGGATGCGCGCCAGGGCGGCGTCGGCATCGGTGAAGGATTCAAGCTGGCGGGCGGTGCCGTGGCCGGTGTCGGGCATTGTTGACGGGCTCGGAATGCGCGGGGCGCGGGGAAGGGCTGGGGCAAGTGCGGGCGGCGCGAGAGCCAGGGGTTCGGGTTCGGCTTGGGGCTCAGGCCGGGGAGATCCCCTCTTCCTTCGCCGGCGCCGGGGCCTGCCGCCCGCTTGCCGCGGCGAAACGGGCGCAGAGCGCCGGATAATCGGCGTAATTGCTGCCCATCACCCGGTCCCACAGGTTGAGATAGAGCATGTAATGGCCGGTGAAGCGCGAATGATGAAGATTGTGGTGGGTGCTGGTGATGAACCAGCGGGAGATCCAGGCGGGATAGAATTCGTAGCCCAGGTGGCTGACGACATTGAGAAGGGTGAGGATGAGAATATAGAGAGCGAGCGCATAGGCATGGATCGGCATCA
>CALCYJ010000249.1 GCA_937905845.1 uncultured Rhodospirillales bacterium | reverse complement strand
ATTGACGCTTGATTAAGGCCGGCCGTGGCGAACAGGGGCGAAGACGGCCGAGAAGGGCGGTCGAAACGAGGGCGGCACTTTACGGAATATTAAGCCTCGACCCCCGACTATGGCTTCAGCGTAGATCCAGAGCGGGCCCTTGATCCCATGACCGTGACGCCCATCCGCCAGCATCCCGGCAGCCCGAAGCCGGCGTCTTCCGACGCCATGCCGCAGGCTTTGGATCCCCGCCTGGCGCCAACCGGCCTCAAGGCGCGCGACAAGATCAAGTCGGTTGACGAGCTGGCGGAAATCGCCAAGCTCTATCGCCGCCAGGGCCGCGCGCTGGTATTGGCGCACGGCTGCTTCGATCTCATGCATATGGGCCATGTGCGCCATCTCGAAGCGGCGCGGGCGGAAGGGCAGGGGCTCTTCGTCACCATCACCACCGACAAGATGGTTAACAAGGGGCCGGGCCGCCCGGTGTTCCCGGAGATTTTCCGCGCCGAGATGATCGCGGCGCTCGAATGCGTCGATTACGTCGCGGTCAGCCAATGGCCGAGCGCCGAAGGCGTCCTGCACCTCATCCGCCCCGACGTCTATGTCAAGGGCTCCGACTATCGCAACGAGCAGGACGATATCACCGGCAAGATCGCGCACGAACGGGAGATCGTCGAAGGCTATGGCGGCCGCATCGTCTTCACCGACGACATCACCTTTTCCTCGTCCAGCCTGATCAACCGCCATCTCGCCGTGTTCGATCCGGCGGTCAATTCCTATCTCTCCCGCCTGCGCCAGAGCGACATGATGGCCCAGGCCATGGCGGCGATCGAGGCGGTGCGCGACAAGAAGGTGCTGCTGATCGGCGATGCCATCATCGACGAATATCAATATGCCGTGCCGATGGGCAAGACGCCCAAGGAGAACATGATCGCGGCCCGTTTCGAGAACAGCGAGCTGTTCGCGGGCGGCGTCATCGCCGCGGCCAATCACGTCGCCGATTTCTGCGCCGAGGTCGAGGTGATCAGCGTGCTGGGCGGGCGCGACAGCCACGAAGGCCTGATCCGCCGCAGCCTCAAGCCCAATGTCGCCTGCGACTTTCTCTATCGCGACAATGTGCCGACGACGCGCAAGGTGCGCTTCGTCGATCCCGGCCATACGCGCAAGCTGTTCGAGGTCTACCATTTCGACGATACGCCGCTCGAAGGCCGCCTCGACCGCCAGCTCGCCGAGCTGATCCAGCGCAAGGCGCAGGCCGCCGACGTCGTCATCATCACCGATTTCGGCCATGGCATGATTACGCCGCATGCCATCGACACCGTCACCGCCGCCGCGCCCTTCCTGGCGGTGAACGCCCAGTCGAACAGCGCCAATCACGGCTACAACCTCATCACCAAATATCGCCGCGCCGATTACGTCTGCATCGACGCGCCGGAAGCGAGGCTCGCGCTGCACGATCGCTTCACCGATCTCGGCCGGCTCATCGAGGAGCGCCTGGCGCCCGCGGTCGGCTGCGACCGGCTGATCGTGACGCACGGCCGCAACGGCTGCGTCGCCTACGACCGCGAGGCGGGCATGAGCCGCATTCCCGCCTTCACCCAGCAGGTGGTGGATACGGTCGGCGCCGGCGGTGCCTTTCTGGCCATCACCTCGGCGATCGTGGCCGTCGGCGCCTCGATCGAGGTCGCGGGCTTCATCGGCAATGCGGTCGGCGCGCTCAAGGTCGGGATCGTCGGCCATCGCCAGTCGGTGGAGAAAGTGCCGCTGATGAAGTTCATCACCACCCTTCTGAAGTGAGGCGGGCTTTCATGGAGCAGCGCCTAGCCTCGTATTTCGCCATCCTCGGCCGCCTGCCGCAGAGCGCCGTGGTGACGGACCGGGCGGCAAGGCCCATGACGCTGGCGGCGTTCTTCTCCGCCGCCATTCCCGCCATGCGGCAGGCGCATGCGGCCGGCAACAAGATCCTCTTCATCGGCAACGGCGGCTCGAGCGCGATCGCCACCCATATGGCGAACGACTTCGCCAAGAACGGCAATATGCGCGCGCTGGCGCTGACCGACGGCGCGACGCTGACCTGCCTTGGCAACGATTACGGCTTCGAGCATATCTTCGCCAAGCAGATCGAGATGCTGGGGGCCAAGGGCGATGTTCTCGTCGCCATCTCGTCCTCGGGCAATTCGCCCGACATCCTGAAGGGGGTCGCGGCGGCGCGCGAGAAGGGCTTCCTGATCGTCACCATGAGCGGCTTCAGCCCCGACAACCGGCTGCGGGCCGAGGGCGATTACAACCTCTATGTCGCGAACGGCGAATACGGTTTCGTCGAAGTGGCGCACCAGGCGCTGATCCACGCGGTGCTGGACATTGCCTGCGGCTGGGGACAGGGCCGGATGCCGGACGTGGCCGCGGTTGGTTGAATTTCTTAATCCGGGGGCCAGGGGCGGCAGGCATGGATCAGTATCGGAATAGGAGCCAGGAGAACACGATGGCGCGGAAATGGAATGTCCTGGTGACGGGCGGCGCCGGCTATGTCGGCAGCCTGCTGGTGCCGAAGCTTTTGGCGGCGGGGCATGGCGTCACCGTGCTGGATCTCTATCTTTACGGCGATGTTTTCGCCGATATCGCCGATCACCCGGCGCTGCGGCAGGTGAAGGGCGACCTGCGCGAGGCTTCGGCGGTTGAGCAGGCGCTGGCCGGCTGCAATGCGGTCATCCACCTCGCCTGCATCTCCAACGACCCGAGCTTCGAGCTTGATGCCGCACTTGGCAAGTCGATCAATTACGATTGCTTCCGGCCTCTCGTCCGGGCGGCCAAGGAAGCGGGCGTCACGCGCTTCATCTATGCCTCCTCCTCCTCGGTCTATGGCGTCAAGGAGGATGCCGAGGTCACGGAGGCGCTGCCGCTCGAACCGCTGACCGATTATTCCAAGTACAAGGCGATGTGCGAGGAGGTGCTGGAGGCGGAACGCGAGCCCGGCTTCGTCACCCTCACGCTCCGCCCGGCGACGGTCTGCGGCTATGCGCCGCGCCTTCGCCTCGATCTCACGGTCAATATCCTCACCAACCACGCCGTCAACAACGGCAAGATCACCGTGTTCGGCGGCGCGCAGAAGCGGCCCAACCTGCATGTCGAGGACATGACCGATCTCTATCTCCGCTGCCTGCAATATGCCGATGCCGAGATCGACGGCGGCGTCTATAACGCCGGCTACGAGAACCATTCGGTGATGGAAATCGCCAAGATGGTGCGCGAGGTGGTGGGCGAGCAGACGGGGCGCAGCGTCGAAATCGCCACCACGCCCACCAACGACAACCGCAGCTATCACGTCTCCTCGGAAAAGATCCGGCGCGAGCTGGGCTTCGTGCCGGCGCACACGATCGGCGATGCGGCCTCCGGCCTGGTTCAGGCGTTCAAGGCCGGGCGGGTGCCCAATGCTATGACCGACAAGATCTACTACAACATCAAGACGATGCAGGCCGCTCAACTCGCCTGAGGCGGCGGCGTGATCCGCCCGGGCAACGCTTTCTTTACCCTTCCCCTTATAGCCTGACCTCGATCATTCAGGGATGGCCCGGCGGCATGCGCATCGGCATCGATTTCGACAATACCATCGCAGGCTACGACCGGCTGTTCGCGCGCCTCGCGGTCGAGACGGGGCTGGCCGCAATTCCGCCTGAGGGCGGCAAGCGGGCGGTGCGCGCCGCCGCATGGGATAGCGTCGATGGCGATCTCGCCTGGCAGCGGCTGCAAGCCTTGGCCTATGGCCCGCGCCTGGCGGAGGCCGAGCCGATCGCCGGTGTGCGCGAATTTCTGAGCGAATGCCGTAGCCGCGGCGTTCCCGTCTTCGTCGTCAGCCACAAGACGCGCTTCGCCGCCGCCGACCGCTCGGGCGTCGATCTGCACCAGGCGGCGCTCGCCTGGCTCGACGGGCAGGGGTTTCTTGCCGCCGGCGCCGGCGACCTCGATCCCGCCGGCATCCATTTCGAAACCACCCGCGCCGCCAAGATC
>CALCYJ010000248.1 GCA_937905845.1 uncultured Rhodospirillales bacterium | reverse complement strand
GGTACGCCGGCTTCGAGGATCAGGCCGAGGACGCCTCGACTGAGCGCCGTGAGCTGCCCGCCGTTCCGCGCGCATTGCAGCCCCGCTCCGTCGAGCTGCCCTTCGATCGTCCGCTGCGCCCTGGACGTCATGGCCGGTCCTGACCTGTTTCCTATTGTGACGCTATAGTATAACCCGCTTGCGGGCGGAGGTCACAGCCTGAGCGCTTGACCGGCGCCGCAAACAGCAGCCATGCGAGGAATTCATGCCTAACGTCACCCTGCGCCACGATTGGCAACCCGCGGCCTTCGGCGTCCGGCAGCTCGCGCTCGATTTCACGCTGGGGGAAGGAGAGACGCGGGTGCAGGCGACGCTCGATCTGGTGCGCCAGGCGCCGGGGCCGCTGGTCTTGCAGGGCGCCGGGCTCGAGATCCTGTCGCTTGCGCTTGACGGGCGCGCCGTCGCGCCGCGGATCGAGGGCGAGGATTATCATTTCGCCGACGCGCCCGACCGCTGCACGCTCCAGACCCTGACGCGCCTCTATCCCGAGCGCAACCAGGCGCTGGAAGGGCTCTATCGTTCCAACGGCACCTTCTGCACCCAGTGCGAGGCGCAAGGTTTCCGCAAGATCACCCTCTATCCCGACCGTCCCGATGTCATGGCGCCCATGCGCGTGCGCATCGAGGCCGATTGCGAGGCGGCGCCGGTGCTGCTGTCGAACGGCAATCCGGCCGGGGCGGGCGATCTTCCCGGCGGGCGCCATTATGCGCTGTGGGAGGATCCTTTCCCGAAATCGAGCTATCTCTTCGCCCTGGTGGCGGGCCGGCTCGGCCATATCGAGGATAGTTTCCGCACCCGCGCCGGCCGGGAGGTTCGCTTGTGCATCCATGCCGCGCCGGACGATCTCGGCAAGCTCGACCTGGCGATGGCCTCGCTGCGGCGGGCGATGGCCTGGGACGAGGAGGTCTATGGGCGGGAATATCAATATTCCGTCTTCAATATCGTCGCCATCGCCGACTTCAATATGGGGGCGATGGAGAATACCAGCCTCAATATCTTCAATACCAAATATGTGCTGGCCGGGATGGAAACCGCGACCGACGCCGACATGGCCGATGTCGAACGGGTGATCGCGCATGAATATTTCCACAATTGGTCGGGCAACCGCGTCACCTGCCGCGACTGGTTCCAGCTTTCGCTGAAGGAAGGCTTCACCGTCTTCCGCGACCAGTGTTTCTCCGCCGATCATTTCGGCGGCGCGATCAAGCGCATCCAGGATGTCGAGACCTTGCGCCGGGTGCAGTTCCCCGAGGATGCCGGCCCGACCGCGCACCCGGTGCGCCCCGACAGCTATATCGAGATCAATAATTTCTATACGCCGACGGTCTATGAGAAGGGCGCGGAACTGGTGCGCATGGCTCGCACCATTCTGGGCGAGCGGCGCTTTCGCCTCGGCACCGACCTTTATTTCGCCCGCCACGACGGACAGGCGGTGACGTGCGATGATTTCGTCACCGCGCTCGAGGATGCCTCCGGCGAGGATCTGTCGCAGTTCCGCCACTGGTACGGCCAGGCCGGCACGCCGGAGGTGAGCGCGGAGACCGCCTATGACGCGGTCGCGCGCCGCTTCACCCTCACCCTGTCGCAGGAAACCCCGCCCACCCCCGGCCAGAGCGAGAAGGCGCCGCTTCATATTCCGATCCGCGTCGCGCTGCTCGATCGGGCCGGCGGCGCGCCCCTTTCCCTTGACGGCGAGGGCGGCAGCGAGCGGGTGCTGCATCTCAAGGCGGCGCGGCAGAGCTTTGATTTCGCCGGGGTCGCGGCGCCGCCCGTGGTCTCTCTGCTGCGCGGCTTTTCCGCCCCGGTGAAGCTCAAGATCGCGCGCGAGCCCGCCGATCTCGCCCTGCTTATGGCGCATGAAAGCGATCCGTTCAGCCGCTGGGACGCCGCCCAGCAGCTGGGGCTTCAGGGCCTGCAATCGCTGCTTGCCGGCGCCAATACGGGGACTCTGGAGCCGCTGTTGCAGGCGCTGGAAAGCGTGCTCGCCGAGGCCGGGACCCTCCGCCTCGCCACCCCGGCCGAGCTTACTGCGGCCGAGCTTACCGCGGCCATGATCCGGCTGCCCGACGAGGCGGTGCTGGCTCAGCTTGCAGCCCCCGTCGATGCCGAGGCCGTGCATCGTGCCTGCCGGCAAGCGCGCCGGCTTCTGGCGCAGCGGCTGAAGGCACCGCTCCTGGCGGCTTACCGGGCGAGTTCGGGCGACGGGCCTGCCGGCTATGATGAAGCCGGGATCGCGCGCCGCGCGCTGCGCAACGCCGCGCTCGCGGCCCTCATGGCCGATCCCGACGATGAGGTGCTGGCGCTGGCCGAGCGCCAGGCGCGCACCGCGCAAACGATGACGGAGAAGATCGCCGCCCTGCGGCTTCTGGCCGAGCACGACGGGCCGGCGCGGGAGGCACTGCTGGCGGATTTCTATCAGCGCTATCGGGCCGAGCCGCTGGTCATCGACAAATGGTTCGCGATCCAGGCGGCGGCGCACCGCCCGCGGGTCCTGGAGGAGGTGCGGGCGCTGATGGACCATCCCGATTTCACCCTCGCCAATCCCAACCGGTTGCGCGCCCTGATCGGCAGCTACAGCGCCGGAAACTTCCCCGGATTCCATCGCCGCGACGGGGCGGGTTATGAATTGCTTGCTGAAATCATTCTAAAACTTGACGGGTTCAATCCGCAGATCGCCGCGCGCCTCATCGGGCCGCTTAGGGCCTGGCGGCGGTTTGCCGCGCCCTGGGGCGAGCCGATGGCGCAGGCGCTGCGGCGCATCCAGGCGGCGCCCGGTCTCAGCGCCGATTGCGACGAGGTGGTGAGCAAGAGCCTGGCCTGAGGCCGGCGCCTGTGGCCTGACGTACAAGTTGCCTTCGCCGAAGGCGGGTGTATCTTCGCATTCAGACCAACCTTTGAGGATCTCGATGACCCATTACCGTTCCCGGACCTCGACCCATGGCCGCAACATGGCTGGCGCTCGCGGCCTGTGGCGGGCGACCGGCATGAAGGACGAGGATTTCGGCAAGCCGATCATCGCCATCGCCAATTCCTTCACCCAGTTCGTGCCGGGGCATGTGCATCTGAAGGACTTAGGCCAGCTTGTGGCGCGCGAGATCGAGGCGGCGGGCGGGGTGGCCAAGGAATTCAACACGATCGCGGTTGATGACGGCATTGCCATGGGGCATGACGGCATGCTCTACAGCCTGCCCTCGCGCGAGTTGATCGCCGACAGCGTCGAATATATGGTCAATGCCCATTGCGCCGACGCGCTGGTCTGCATTTCGAACTGCGACAAGATCACGCCCGGCATGCTGATGGCGACGCTGCGGCTCAATA
>CALCYJ010000247.1 GCA_937905845.1 uncultured Rhodospirillales bacterium | reverse complement strand
GGAAGAAAAGGGGCGGGCGCCTCTCAGGAGGCGGCGGGTGCGGGCTTCACCGCCGGCAGGGTCCGGCGCACCCGGCTGATGCCGATATTGCGCGCCGCCCGCCGGGGCTGAAAGCCGTGGCGGCCGAGGTCGGCGGAAAGCGCGTCGAGATCATAGCGCACCAGATGGGAATGCTGGAGATGCGCGCGGTAATCGGTCGCCACCATGTCGAAGAGAGTGCGCAGGCCGCTGAAGAAGAAACGGTGGCGGGCGCTGTAGAGCAGGAAATCGACGACATCGGCGAAAGTGCCGAGGCTTTTCGGGATGATGTCGGCGAGCACCAGGGTACCGCCCGGCTTCAATAGCGTGTGCGCCATGCCGAGCAGCGCCTCAAGCTCGGCCGGGCTCAGATACTGGATCACCGAACAGACCAGGATGTAATCGAGGGAGGCCGGCGCCTGTCCGGCCAGCGTCGAATCGTCGAGAATGCGAATGCCGGGTGCGCCCTCGAAACGCCGTTCGACGCGCTGGCGGAAATAATCCGAACGGTCATAGAGCACGACCGCGATCCCGCGCTGGGCGAGGCGGCGGGATTCGAGCGCTTCGCCGCAGCCGTAATCCAGCAGGCTTTTGCCGGCGGCATCGGGAAAGGCGGCGAGGAATTCGCTCGCCACGCAGCGGTAGCGGGCTTCGAGATGGCGCTGGCAGATATGGATGCCCTCGGGCCGGCTCCAGAACGTGAACCAGGACGACGTGCCGCCGCCCGGGCCCTTGAAACGCTGGCCCAGGGCGATCGAACTGTCGTTGCTATGCGCTGGTCTCGCCATGTCTTTGTTCCTCTTATCACGAAGCACGATCTGGAGCCTGATCCGGCTTTCGCCATCGGATCATGCGTCAAGAACAGCCTGTGAGCACGATCCGATTGGTAAGGCGTGATTCTGCGCCAAGGGCAAGGACCTCGTCCCGCCCTAACCGCGAGCGGAGAGACGGTTCTCGGTCCGCCGGCGGGGCTCCGTCTGCTCGGCGGCGCCCGCGGCGGCAACACCCGATGCCGCGATCACCGAGGGACCCTTGGCGTTGCGGCAATGCAGGACGGTAAAGAGGCCGAAGGGCGGCGCCACCGTGCTCTCCATCACTTCGAGAGTGTCCTGGCGCGTGACGGTATCCAGGGCGAAATCGGGCCGCCAGCCGAGCTTCCGCGACCAGCCCGAGAGCCACCGCTCGACGGCCGCGCGCAGGCCGGAGGTGGCGGCGAAATGATTGACGATCAGAATCCTGCCGTCAGGCCGGCAGACCCGTTGCAGCTCTTGCAGCAGCCGCTTGGGGTTGGGGACCACGGAGGCGACATACATGGCGATGACCGTATCGAAACTATTGTCGGGAAAGCGGAGATTCTCGGCGTCCATCTCGATCAGCGCCTCGACATTGCCAAGCCCGGCCGCCCGGACCCGGCGGCGCGCCTGTTCCAGCATCGGCACCGATACGTCGATGCCGACGATCGAAAGCCCGCGCCGGTAGGCGGGGAGCGACAGGCCGGTCCCGACCCCCACTTCCAGCACGCGCGCGCTCGCCACCCGGTTGGCCAGCGCCACCGTGCGGCGCCGGCCGGGGTGCAAGAGCACACCGAAGACCGCGTCGTAATAGGGCGCATGGCGCCGGTAGGCATTCTGGACGGATGTGAGATCCATGGTGCCTCCCCTGTCTCCTTTAACGCACGACCTGCCAGGCACGCAGAGGACGTGCCGCAAGCCGGTGCGGGGATAAGGTAGTCGGCAGGCCGCCCCCAGACGACCCGACCCCCGGGTAATAGCCGAAAATCGCGCCAAAAGCTATGCCCGGGTCCACGAAGGCCCAATCCGGAAAACTGGATACCGCTTTTCCGGCGGGATTGGGCGCAAAAGCAACAAGCATCGGCGCCCTTTGGGCGGCAAACCGCCGGCCGGGCGCGGCCCCAGGGCGGGCCGCAAGTCCGGCCGCGCGCCCTCAGCCTTCAGCCGGTGAAGGCCTGGATGCCGGTCTGGGCGCGGCCCAGGATCAGGGCATGGATGTCGTGGGTCCCCTCGTAGGTATTGACCGCTTCGAGGTTCATGACATGGCGGATGACGTGATATTCATCCGAGATGCCATTGCCGCCGTGCATGTCGCGCGCCGTCCGTGCGACCTCCAGCGCCTTGCCGCAGGAATTGCGCTTGATGAGCGAGATCATCTCGGGCGCTGCGCGGTTTTCGTCCCTAAGCCGGCCGACCTGGAGGCAGGCTTGCAGGCCGGTTGCGATCTCCGTCTGCATATTGGCGAGCTTCCACTGGATGAGCTGGTTGGCGGCGAGCGGCCGGCCGAACTGCTTGCGGTCGAGCGTATATTGCCGCGCCGCGTGCCAGCAGAATTCGGCAGCACCCAGCGCGCCCCAGGCGATGCCGTAGCGGGCGCTGTTCAGGCAGCCGAAGGGGCCGGAAAGACCCGAGACGTTGGGCAGAAGATTCTCTTCGGGAACGATGACCTCGTCCATGACGATCTCGCCCGTGACCGAGGCGCGGAGCGAGAACTTGCCCTCGATCTTGGGCGCGCTCAGCCCCTTCATGCCCTTCTCGAGGATGAAGCCGCGGATCACGCCGTCGTCGGTCTTGGCCCAGACCACGAAAATATCGGCGATCGGCGCGTTGGTGATCCACATCTTGTTGCCGGTGAGCGAATAGCCGCCCGGAGCCTTGCGCGCCCGCGTCACCATGCCGCCGGGGTCGGAGCCGTGGTCGGGCTCGGTCAGGCCGAAACAGCCGACCCATTCGCCGCTGGCAAGCCGGGGCAGATATTTCTGGCGCTGCTCGGGCGTGCCATAG
>CALCYJ010000246.1 GCA_937905845.1 uncultured Rhodospirillales bacterium | reverse complement strand
CGTAGAGATAAAGGCCCTGCGGCGGCGTCTCGAACCGGCGGCTGCGCTGGAAGAAGGCTTTCCAGCCGGTATGCGCGCCCGGATCGTATTCCTCGATCTGGCGATAGAGGGCTTCGAGCTTTTCCACCGCCAGCCGCTGCGCCGGGTCGGGTTTCAGCTCGCCGTCGCGGCGAAGACGTCGGTAGGCGACGAGCGGCCCCTCATGCTGGCTGGCGATGGCAGGTCTCCGGGAGGTTCGTTCGGTGGCGCGGTCGGCCGCAACCCTAAGTAGGAAGAACGGCAAGTGGGAAGAACGGGTCGGCGGCACGTTACCTCTGCAACCCTGCCCCCCGCAAGGCCATGCATCCTGCGGATGGACTCTTGCCCTCCCGGATGATTAGGTTTAGTACCCAACCGGTCCGGGCGGCAGGGCTTCCGGACCACTGGTTGACGGCACCGACGCAAGGCATCCCAGAGGAAAATCATGGCTCGTAACAAGATCGCGCTTATCGGCGGCGGCAATATCGGCGGAACGCTCGCCCACCTTGCCGGCCTCAAGGAGCTTGGCGATGTCGTCCTGTTCGACATCGTCGAGGGCCTGCCCCAGGGCAAGACGCTCGATTTGGCGGAATCGAGCCCGATCGAGGGCTTCGATGCCAAGCTTCGGGGCGCCAATGATTATGCCGACATCGCCGGCGCCGACGTGATCATCGTCACCGCCGGCGTCGCCCGCAAGCCCGGGATGAGCCGCGACGACCTCCTCGCGATCAATATCAAGGTGATGCAGGCGGTGGGCGACGGCATCCGCCGGCATGCGCCCGAGGCTTTCGTCATCTGCATCACCAATCCGCTCGATGCCATGGTCTGGGTGCTGCGCCAGGCGGCGAAACACCCCCACCACAAGATCGTCGGCATGGCCGGCGTGCTCGATTCCGCCCGTTTCCGCTATTTCCTGGCGGAAGAGCTGAACGTCTCGGTCGAGGACGTGACCGCCTTCGTCCTGGGCGGGCATGGCGACGACATGGTGCCGCTGCCGCGCTATTCGACGGTGGCCGGCATTCCGCTGCCCGACCTCGTCAAGATGGGCTGGCTCAGCCAGGAGAAGCTCGATGCCATCGTCAAGCGCACGCGCGGCGGCGGCGGCGAGATCGTCAATCTGCTGAAGACGGGCTCGGCCTATTATGCCCCGGCCTCCTCAGGCATTCTCATGGCCGAGAGCTATCTGAAGGACAAGCGCCGCGTGCTGCCCTGCGCCGCCCATCTTTCGGGCCAGTATGGTCAGAAGGATATTTTCGTCGGCGTGCCGACGGTGATCGGCCGCAATGGCGTGGAGCGGGTGGTGGAAATCGCGCTCGATCCGGCCGAGACGGCGGCCTTCACCAAATCGGCCGGCGCCGTGCGCGGGCTGATCGACGCCTGCCTTGTCATCGCCCCCGGGCTTGGCCAGGCGTAACCGGCCAGGGTCCGGGGCCGGCCGATGCTGGCAGACGCGCTAGAGGGATCCCGGAAGCCCCGGCCGCAAGGTGGTTGCGCCGGGGAGCGCCGGTGCTATAAATGCCCCGCGGGAAGCCCCGACCGGGGTTCCGACCGGTACCCGGCACCGGCGCCGGGCCGTGCCCGCGCCGCAAGATAGAGCAGCCATGAACATCCATGAATACCAGGCGAAAAGCCTGCTCGCGAAATATGGTGTCGCCGTACCGCGCGGCCATGTCGCCTATACGGCCGATGAAGCCTACAAGGAAGCGCAGGCGCTGGGCGGACCGGTCTGGGTGGTCAAGGCCCAGATCCACGCCGGCGGCCGCGGCAAGGCGGGCGGCGTCAAGGTGGTGAAATCGCTGGACGAGGTGCGCAGCACCGCCCAGCGCATGCTCGGCATGACGCTGGTCACCCATCAGACCGGCCCGCAGGGCAAGGCGGTCAAGCGGATCTATATCGAGGAAGGCTGCGACATCAAGCGCGAGCTTTACCTTGGCATGCTGATCGACCGCACCACCAGCCGCGTCACCGTGATGGCCTCGACCGAAGGCGGCATGGAGATCGAGGAGGTGGCGGCGAAGACGCCGGAAAAGATCCTCAAGGTTGCGATCGATCCCGCCACCGGCATGCAGGCCTTCCACGCCCGCCAGATCGCCTTCGGCCTCGGACTCGAAGGCAAGCAGGTGGCGACGGCGGTGAAATTCATGCTCTCCATGTTCGATGCCTTCACCGCGCTGGATGCCTCCGTGATCGAGATCAACCCGCTGGTGGTGACGGGTGCCGGGACCGTCATGGCGCTCGATGCCAAGGTGAATTTCGACGATAACGCCCTCTTCCGCCACGCCGACGTCGAAAGCCTGCGCGATCAGGACGAGGAAGATCCGACCGAGCTTGAGGCGGGCCGCCACGGCCTCAATTACATCAAGCTCGACGGCAGCATCGGCTGCATGGTGAACGGCGCCGGCCTTGCCATGGCGACGATGGACATCATCAAGCTCTATGGCAGCGCGCCAGCTAATTTCCTCGATGTCGGCGGCGGCGCCACCCGGGAGCGGGTTACCGCCGCCTTCAAGATCATCCTCTCCGATCCCAATGTCGAAGGGATCCTGGTCAATATCTTCGGCGGCATCATGCGCTGCGATGTCATCGCCGAGGGCGTGGTGGCGGCGGCCCGCGAGGTCAGCCTCCATGTGCCGCTGGTGGTCCGGCTCGAAGGCACCAACGTGGCGCTGGGCAAGAAGATCCTGGCCGACAGCGGCCTGCCCATCACCTCGGCGGACAATCTTGCCGACGCCGCCGAGAAGGTGGTGCGCGCCGTGAAGGAGGCCGCGTAATGTCCGTTCTGGTCGATGCCAATACCAAAGTGATCTGCCAGGGCTTCACCGGCGCGCAGGGCACCTTTCATTCCGAGCAGGCGATCGCCTACGGCACCAAGATGGTGGGCGGCGTCACCCCCGGCAAGGGCGGCAGCCGCCACCTCGACCTGCCGGTCTTCGATACGGTCGCGCAGGCGATGGCGGCAACCAAGGCCAATGCCTCGGTCATCTATGTGCCGCCGCCCTTCGCCGCCGACGCCATCCTGGAGGCGGTCGATGCCGAGGTGGCCCTCATCGTCTGCATCACCGAAGGCATTCCGGTGTTGGACATGGTGCGGGTGAAGCGCGCGCTGGCCGGGTCGAAATCGCGGCTGATCGGGCCGAACTGCCCCGGGATCATCACGCCCGACGAGTGCAAGATCGGCATCATGCCCGGTCATATCCATACCCGCGGCCGCATCGGCATCGTCTCGCGCTCCGGCACCCTCACTTACGAGGCGGTGGCGCAAACCACGGCCGCGGGCCTTGGCCAGACCACCTGCATCGGCATCGGCGGCGATCCGGTCAATGGCACCAATTTCATCGATTGCCTCGAAATGTTTCTGGCTGACGATGAGACGCAGGCGATGATCATGATCGGCGAGATCGGCGGCAGCGCCGAGGAGGATGCCGCCGATTTCCTGCGCCACGCCAAGCGCAAGAAGCCGGTCGTGGGCTTCATCGCCGGCCGCACGGCGCCGCCGGGGCGCCGCATGGGCCATGCTGGCGCGATCATTTCGGGCGGCAAGGGCGGTGCCGAGGACAAGATCGCCGCGATGCAGAGCGCCGGCATCACGGTCGCCGACTCGCCGGCCGCCCTTGGCCAAACCATGTTAAGGGTCTTGCAGGAGACCCGGGTTTAAGGTCTCCGCACGTTCCGCGGCAACCAGGAGAAGGGCGGTGGCGCTGCGGCCGCCGCACATGACGTCATGACGATGCATCTCGACAGTACTTCGTTTCTTTACGGGCCGAACGGCGGCTTCATCGAAGAGCTTTACGCGAGCTACCTGAACGATCCGCAATCGGTCGATGCGAGCTGGCGGCAATTCTTCGCCAGCCTCGGCGACGAGCGCCAGACGGTGGTGGCGGAAGCCTCCGGCCCGTCCTGGCAGCCGCGACGTAATGGTGAGCGCGCACCCGCCCGGGGCGAGCACGCGCCGGGCATGCAGGCGCTGGCGGAGGCAGGGGTGCTCGGCAGCACCGGGACGGCGGCCAGGGCCGCCGTTTTTGCGCATGGCGTCGGCAGCCCGGATGTGCGGGCCGCGACGCTCGATACCATCCGCGCGGTGATGATGATCCGCGCCTACCGCATCCGCGGCCATCTCATCGCCAACCTCGATCCGCTCGGGCTGGAGGCGCCAAAGCCCCACCCCGAGCTTGATCCGGCGACCTACGGATTCACGGCGGCCGATCTCGACCGCACGATCTTCATCGATTACATGCTGGGGCTGGAGACCGCGACCGTCCGCGAGATCCTGGATATTCTGCGCCGGACCTATTGTTCGACCATCGGCGTCGAATATATGCACATCTACCATCCCGAGCAGAAAGCCTGGATTCAGGAACGGATCGAGGGCCGCGAGAAGGAAATCGTCTTCACCCCCGAAGGCAAGACGGCCATCCTGCGCAAATTGTCGGAGGCCGAGGGGTTCGAGCGCTTCTGCCAGGTCAAGTACACCGGGACCAAGCGCTTCGGCCTCGACGGCGCGGAAAGCCTCATCCCGGCCATGGAGGCGATCCTCAAGCGGGGCGGCCAGCTCGGCTTGAAGGAGATCGTGCTCGGCATGCCGCACCGCGGCCGGCTCAACGTGCTCGCCACCGTCATGACCAAGCCCTATCAGGCCATTTTCTCCGAGTTCCAGGGCAATGCCGCCCATGCCGACGACGTGCAGGGCTCGGGCGACGTGAAATACCATCTCGGCACCTCGGCGGACCGCGAGTTCGACGGCAACCGGGTGCATGTGTCGCTGGCGGCCAATCCCTCGCACCTCGAAGCGGTCAATCCGGTGGTCATCGGCAAGGTCCGGGCGAAGCAGGCGCAGTACGGCGATGTCGAGCGCGTGCAGGTCATGGGCGTGCTGATGCACGGCGATGCCGCCTTCGCCGGTCAGGGCCTGGTCGCCGAATGTTTTTCCTTGAGCGAGCTGCGCGGCTATCGCACCGGCGGCACCATCCATATCATCGTCAACAACCAGATCGGCTTCACCACCAGCCCGAAATATTCCCGCTCCTCGCCCTATCCGAGCGATGTTGCGAAAATGGTGCAGGCGCCGATCTTCCATGTGAACGGCGACGACCCGGAAGCGGTGGTGCATGTGGCGAAGGTGGCGGCCGAGTTCCGCCAGAAGTTCCACAAGGATGTCGTCATCGACATGTTCTGCTACCGCCGCCACGGCCATAACGAGGCGGACGAGCCGGCCTTCACCCAGCCCATCATGTACCGCACCATCGCGCAGCATCCGACGACCCGCCAGCTTTATGCCCGGCGCCTGGTGGCCGACGGCGTGGTGAGCGAGGCGGATGCCGAAGGCATGGTCAGCGACTTCCACGCCCGGCTGGAGCAGGAATTCGCGGCCGCCAACAGCTACAAGCCCAACAAGGCGGACTGGCTGGAGGGGCGCTGGGCGGGTTTCGAGACCGATTCCGGGCTCGCCCGGCGCGGCGAGACGGCGGTGCCGCTGGAGACCCTGCGGCGCATCGGCGCCGCCCTCTGCCGGGTGCCTTCGACCTTCACGGCGCACCGCACCATCACGCGCCTGCTTGCCGCCAAGAAGAAGATGATCGATACCGGCGAGGGGATCGACTGGGCGACCGGCGAGGCGCTGGCCTTCGGCTCGCTGCTGCTGGAACATTGCCCGGTGCGCCTTTCGGGCCAGGATTCGGGCCGCGGCACCTTCTCGCAGCGCCATTCCGTGCTGATGGACCAGACGACGGAAGAACGCTACATCCCGCTCGACAATCTCGATCCCGGCCAGGCGCGCTTCGACGTTCATGATTCGCTTCTCTCCGAAGCGGCGGTGCTGGGTTTCGAATACGGCTACAGCCTGGCCGAGCCGCACGCGCTGGTGCTCTGGGAGGCGCAGTTCGGCGATTTCGCCAATGGCGCCCAGGTCATCATCGACCAGTTCATCGCGTCCGCCGAAGCCAAGTGGCAGCGCATGTCGGGCCTGGTGCTGCTGCTGCCGCACGGCCACGAGGGCGCGGGGCCGGAACATTCCTCCGCCCGGCTCGAACGCTTCCTCCAGCTTGCGGCGGAAGACAATCTCCAGGTGGTGAACGTCAGCACGCCGGCGCAGTATTTCCACGTGCTGCGGCGCCAGATCCAGCGGAAGTTCCGCAAGCCTCTCGTGGTCATGACGCCGAAGTCGCTGCTGCGCCACAAGCTCGCCGTCTCGACCCTGGCCGACATGGGGCCCGGCACCTCGTTCCATCGCGTGCTGCCCGATGCCGCCACGGCGGACCGGGCGAAGGCGGTGAAGCGCGCCGTTCTGTGCAGCGGCAAGGTCTATTACGATCTGCTGGAAGCGCGCGAGGCGCGCGGGCTGAAGGACGTGGCGCTGCTCCGGCTGGAGCAGCTCTATCCCTTCCCGGCCGACGCGCTGGCGGCCGAGCTTGCCCGCCTGCCGAAGCTCCAGAGCGTGGTCTGGGCCCAGGAGGAGCCGCGCAATGCCGGTGCCTGGTCCTTCGTGGCGCCGCGCCTCGAAGAGATCCTGACCGAGCTGGGCGCCAAGGTGCCGCGCCCGGCCTATGCCGGCCGCAAGGAAGCGGCGTCACCCGCGACCGGCCTCTACAGCAAACATGTGGCGCAGCAGGCGGCGTTGATCGACGCTGCCCTGGCAGGGTGAGAGAGAGGCGGTCATGACGGTCGAAATTCGCGTCCCGGTGATGGGCGAATCGGTTACCGAGGCGACAATCGCCAAATGGTTCAAGAAAGTTGGCGATGCGGTTGCGCTTGACGAGCCCGTGGTCGAGCTTGAGACCGACAAGGTGACGCTGGAGGTGAATGCCCCGGCCGCCGGCACCCTGGCCGAGATCATGGTCGAGGAAGGCGCCACCGTCGAAGTGGGCGCCCTGCTCGCCAGCCTGGACGGTGCCGCCGCCGCGGCGAAACCGGCCGCGAAGAGTGCCGCCCCTGCCCCTGCCCCGGCGAAACCTGCCGCCGCGCCCGCGCAGCCCGTGCCCCAGGCGCAGCCCGTGCCCCCGCCGCCGCTGATGCCGGCGGCCCGCCGCCTGGTCGAGGAATCAGGACTGGCGCCCGAGACGGTTGCCGGCAGTGGCAAGGGCGGCCGGATCACCAAGGGCGACGTGCTTGCCGTTATCGCCGGCGGCAAAGGGGCAGCACCGCAGCCGGCGCCCGGCTCGCAACCGGCGCCCGGTTCGCAGCCAGCGCCTGGCCCGCGGCCGGCGTCCGGCCCGCGACCCTTTGCCGAGCGCGAGGAGCGGGTCCGCATGACCCGCCTGCGCAAGCGGATCGCCGAGCGGCTGAAGGAAGCGCAGAACACCGCCGCCATGCTCACCACTTTCAACGAGGTGGACATGACGAACGTGATCGCGGTGCGCAATCTCTACAAGGATGCGTTCGAGAAGAAGCACGGCGTCCGGCTCGGCTTCATGAGCTTTTTCGTCAAGGCCGCCATCGTGGCGCTGAAGGAGCTGCCGGCGGTCAATGCCGAGATCGACGGCGACGACCTGGTCTATAAGAACTACTACCATATCGGCGTCGCGGTGGGCACGCCGCAGGGACTGGTGGTGCCGGTGGTGCGCGAGGCCGACCATCTGAGCTTCGCCGAGGTGGAGAAGACGATCGGCGCGCTTGGCGAGCGGGCGCGCACCGGCAAGCTCGGGCTCGAAGATCTTCAGGGCGGCACTTTCACCATCTCCAATGGCGGTGTCTACGGCTCGCTTCTCTCCACGCCGATCCTCAACCCGCCGCAGGCCGCGATCCTTGGCATGCACAAGACACAAGCCCGGCCGGTGGCGATCGAGGGGCGGGTGGAGGTGCGGCCGATGATGTATCTGGCGCTTTCCTACGATCATCGCATCATCGACGGCCGCGAGGCGGTGCTGGCGCTGGTGCGCATCAAGGAATGCATCGAGGACCCGCAGCGCATCCTGCTCGATCTCTAGAGACGTTTTCGAGATAGGCGGGCGCCGCGTTTCCATAATTCGCGCCAAGGCTACAGACGGTTTCAAGGAGAGCGGCGCCATGGCCGATCAGGCATTCGATCTTGTGGTCATCGGCGGCGGGCCCGCCGGCTATATCGCGGCGATCCGCGCCGCCCAGCTCGGGATGGCGGTGGCCTGCGTCGACAAGCGGCCGCGGCTTGGCGGCACCTGCCTCAATGTCGGCTGCATCCCGTCCAAGGCGCTGCTGCAATCCTCGGAATTGTTCGAGGAGACGGGGCATGGCCTCGCCCAGCACGGCATCACCCTTACGGCGCCCCCGCGCCTGGACCTGGCGCAGATGCAGGCGCGCAAGGACAAAGTGGTGGAAGGGCTGACCGACGGCATCGCCTATCTGTTCAAAAAGAACAAGATCGCCTGGATCAAGGGCGCGGGCGCTCTGAAGGCCGGCGGCGGCGTGCGCGTCACGGCGGAAGACGGCAGCGTGAGCGATCTCGCCGCCAAACATATCCTAATCGCCACTGGCTCGGAGGTGACGCCGCTGCCGGGCGTCACCATCGACGAGAAGCGGATCCTGTCCTCCACCGGCGCCCTGGCCCTGGCGAAAGTGCCGAAGACCCTGGTGGTGGTGGGCGGCGGCTATATCGGGCTCGAACTCGGCACGGTGTGGCGCCGGCTCGGCGCCGAGGTCACGGTGGTGGAATTCCTCGATCGCGTCACCCCCGGCATGGACGGCGAGGTTTCCAAGCAGATGCAGCGCATCCTGGCCCGGCAGGGACTGAAGTTCCGCCTGGGCATGAAGGTTTCCGGGGCCAAGGCGACGAAATCGGGCGTGACGCTTTCCATCGAGCCCGCGGCGGGCGGGGCGGCGGAGACGCTCGAGGCGGAGGTGGTGCTGGTATCGATCGGCCGGCGCCCCTATACGCAGGGCCTGGGGCTCGAAGCGGCGGGCGTGGCGCTGGATGCGCGCGGGCGCATCGCGACTGACACCGATTTCCGCACCAATGTTCCGGGGATCTATGCCGTGGGCGATGTCATCGCCGGGCCGATGCTGGCGCACAAGGCCGAGCACGAGGGCGCCGTCTGCGTCGAGCGCATCGCCGGCCACAAGTCGCAGGTGAATTACGACGCCATCCCCGGCGTGGTCTATACCTGGCCCGAGGCGGCAGCGGTCGGGCGGACCGAGGAGGAGCTGAAGGCGGCGGGCATCGCCTATCGCGTCGGCAAGTTTCCCTTCACCGCCAATGCCCGCGCCAGGGCCAATGCCACCACCGACGGCCAGGTGAAGATCCTGGCCGATGCCACGACCGATCGCATTCTGGGCGCCCATATCGTCGGCGCCGATGCCGGCAACCTCATCCACGAGCTGGTGATCGCGATCGAGTTCGGCGCCAGTTCCGAGGATATCGCCGAGATCTGCCATGCCCACCCGACCTTGAACGAATCGGTGATGGAAGCGGCCCTCAACGTCCTTGGCCGGTCGCTCCGGATCTGAATTTCGTCTCAATCAAAGAAAGATCAGACGGGCCGGGCCGCCGGCCGGCAGCCAGACGATGGCGTTCTGGGAGTAGCGCCGCGCCAGATGCCGCATTTGGGCCAGGCCCGGGCCGATGACGAGAAGTCCCGCTTCCGCCGGCCAACAGCCGGCATCGGCCACGGCCCGATAGGGAAGAAGCACGGCGGCGCGGGCCGCAAGCTCATCGGCCAGTCGCCGGCCGGCCGCCTGGTTGCGGCTTTCGGGCCGGCGGCGGCTTTGCGGGTTCCAGGCGGTGATCAGCGTCGCCCCCGGCGCCCGCTGTTGGGCCACCAGCGCCTGGAGCCCGGGGGACGGTTGGCCGATGCGCAGGATCACTTCTCCGTCAGCCACCCCGACCCGGTAGGCGGTGGCGCGATAGGCGCGGGCGAGGCTGGCGCGGCTGCGGTGCACGATGCGCGCCCCGTCTTGTCTTCGGTCAGGTCAGGGGTTCACGGATCGCGGCGCAGCCCCTGAGCGGCGAGGGCGGCGAGATAGGTCTGCCACAGCTTTTCCTGGTCCTGCCCCAGTTCGTAGAGATATTCCCACGAATAGAGGCCGGTATCATGGCCGTCGTCGAAGCGCAGGCGCACGGCGTAATTGCCCACCGGCTCGATGGCGATAATGGCGACATGGCGGCAACCGGCCACCACCACTTTCTGGCCGCGGCCGTGGCCCTTGACCTCGGCCGAGGGGCTTTCGACGCGCAGGAGTTCGGCGGGAAGGCGGAAATTGTGGCCGCCGGCGAAATCGACCTCCAGCATCTTCTCAGCACTTTTCAGGCGGATCTCGCTTGGCGCCGGCCGCCCGGCGGCGGCATAGGTGTCTGTCATGGCCGCCTCACGCCCGGCTGCCGGCGGGCTCGGCCGGCGGGTCGTCGAGGGCGCGGGCCTCGTCCACCAGCATGATCGGGATGCCGTCGCGGATCGGATAGGCGAGGCGGGCCTTCTCGCTGATCAGCTCCTGGCGGGCGCGGTCATAGACGAGCGGGCCCTTGGTAAGCGGACAGACCAGCATTTCGAGCAGCTTGGGATCGACGGTAAGGGTCGAAGAGGGTTCGGACATACGATCTTCCTCTCTCTGGCGCGAGGGTTACTGCACCGGCGGCGCGCCGCCGCCGCTGGAACGCTGGAGGAGGGCCATTTCGATCAGCGCCGTCATCACCCGCCCCCGCTCGGTGAGATCGTGGGCTTCGAGCAATGCCTGCTTCTCGCTCGGCTCGAAGGGGCAGATCATCGCCAGCGAATTGACCAAGAGGTCCGAGGGCGTCCGTTCCAGCGCCTGCCAATCCACCGGGATGCGGTGCATGTCGAGATAGGCGCGCAAGGCCGGGAGCAGGCGTTTGCGGTCCACGTCCTTCGGGTCGTCGCCGCTAAGATCGCGGCGATAGCGGGCGAAGGAGGCCAGAATCTGGCGATAGGGCGTGGCCGTGGTCAGTTCCTCGACGATGGCGAAGCGGCAGACGCCGGTCAAGGTGATGAGATAGCGGCCGTCGTCCGTCTCGCTGAAGGCGGAGATCTTGCCGGCGCAGCCGGTGAGATAGATCTCGGGTCGGCCGGCTGGGCTCCTGGGATCGACCGGCTGCACCATGCCGATGACCTGGGTGCCCATCATGGCATCGCGGACCATGGCGACATAGCGCGGCTCGAAAATGTTCAAGGGTAGCCGGCCGCCGGGCAGCAGCAGGACGCCG
>CALCYJ010000245.1 GCA_937905845.1 uncultured Rhodospirillales bacterium | reverse complement strand
GGCGCCGCGTCAGGCGATCCAGGCCTATTTCGCCGAGATCATCGGCCGCGCCACATGTACCCGGCCGACGCGCGGCTGCATGCTGGTCCATTGCGCCCTCGAAGTGGCGCCGCACGATCCGGAATTTCGCCGCATCGTCGCGCGCGAGCTGGACGAGATCGAAGGATTCTTCTGCCGGACCTTGCGCGCCGGACAGCAGGCGGGCGTCATCGCCGCCCGGCATTCCGCCCCCGATATGGCGCGGCTCCTGCTCGGCGTCGTGCTCGGGATTCGCGTTCTGGCCGGGACACGGCCGCAAAAGGAATTCCTCGAAGGCGTGGCGCGGCCAGCCCTGGCCCTGCTCGGCGAAGCAGCGCCGGCGGGCGCGGCCTTGATGCCGGCGGAAATTCCGCCTTTTTCCTTGCCGCCGGCGATGATCTGAGGTTTCGCTGGCGGCGGCGAGCCGGTATCCTGCGGCGCCAGGACCAGGATCAAGATCAAGATGAACAGGAAAGGCAGGGGTTGATGAAGACGCGGATCACGGAACTGTTCGGGATCGAGCACCCGATCATCCAGGGCGGCATGCACCATGTCGGGTTCGCGTCTCTGGCGGCGGCGGTGTCGAACGCCGGCGGGCTTGGCATCATCACCGGCCTGACCCAGCCGACGCCCGAGGATCTGGCGCGCGAGATCGCCCGCGCCCACGACCTGACCGACAAGCCGTTCGGCGTCAACCTCACTTTTCTGCCGACCTTCGCCGCGCCGCCCTATCCCGAATATATCCGCGCGATCATCGAGGGCGGGGTGAAGATCGTCGAGACCGCCGGCCGCAGCCCCGAACAATACATGCCCGCCCTCAAGGCCGCCGGCATCAAGGTGATCCACAAATGCACCTCGGTGCGCCATTCACTCAAGGCGGAGCGGATCGGCTGCGACGCGGTCAGCGTCGACGGGTTCGAATGCGGCGGCCATCCCGGCGAGGACGACGTCCCCAACATGATCCTGCTGCCGCGCGCCGCCGAAGAGCTGAAGATCCCCTTCGTCGCCTCCGGCGGCATGGCCGATGCCCGCAGCCTGGTCGCCGCCCTCTCGCTCGGCGCCGAGGGTATGAACATGGGCACCCGCTTCATCGCCACTATCGAGGCCCCCGTGCATGACAACGTCAAGCACGCCCTCGTCGCCGCCGACGAATTGCAGACGCGCCTCATCATGCGCTCCTTGCGCAATACCGAGCGCGTCCTGAGCAACGCCGCGGTGGAACGGATCCTCGAAATCGAGCAGGAAAAGGGACCCGACACCACCATCGCCGATATCCGCGGCCTGGTGGCGGGCACGGCGAGCCGCCGCGTGCTGCACGAGGGCGAGATGGACGCCGCCGCCTGGAGCTGCGGCATGGTGGCCGGCCTCATCCACGATATTCCGACCTGCCAGGAACTGATCGGCCGCATCATGCGCGAGGCCGAAGCCATCATCCGCCATCGCCTCGAAGGTTTCCTCGCCGCATAAGCGGCGGAGCTTGTCCGATTGACAGCGGCCGGCCTGCGGGCCAGGATATCTTGTCAGTGTCAAGATAGATCGGCTGGATTATAACCAACCGCGAGGATTCGTCATGGCGATCCTGCTGGCCTTCGCGCCGTTCATCCTGTTCGCCATCGTCGAGAGCCTGGTCGGCGTGAATGCCGGCCTGGTCGCGGCGGCGATCGTGGCCTGTGCCCTGCTGGCGCGCGACGTGATCATCCGGGGCCATTCGCCCAAGGTGCTGGAGGTCGGGACATTTGTCCTCTTCGCCGGCCTGGCGGCGCTCGCCCTGCTGACGGGCGCGCATGGATCGCTCTATGACGTCCGCCTGCGGGTCGATGGCGGGCTGATGGCGATCGTCCTGATCTCGATCGCGCTGCGCCGGCCCTTCACGCTGCAATATGCCCGCGAACAAGTGCCGCGCGATCTGTGGGACCAGCCGCTTTTCATCCGGACCAATTATTTCATCACCGCCGCCTGGGCGCTCGCCTTCGCTCTGATGGTGGCGGCCGACCTCACGCTCGTCTATGTGCCGGACCTGCCCGCCGCCTTCGGCATCGCGGTGACGATCGTGGCGCTGGCGGGCGCCTGGCGCTTCACCTCCTGGTATCCAAACCGTGTGCGGGCCCGGGTGACGGCGCAGGCCGGCGGGAAGCCCTAAGCGGGCCGCTCCGAACCTTGATTCCGCATCAATTCCGCTGTTCGGCCGGAATGGCGAGATAGCGGTCGGGCGGGGTCAGGCCGACGCGGTCGCGGGCGGCGTCGAGCGGCATGGCGAGCAGGCGCTGGTAATCCTCCCCCGGGAGCCAGGCGGCCTTGCGCCCGCGGCGCCAGGCTTGCCGGATGGCGGCAAAATAGGGCACGCCGTTGCGCAGCTTCTTGAAGCGCCACACGCCGCCCAGCGCGATCAGGCCCCAGCCGGGCGCCCGCGTCTGAGCGAAGGAGAAGGCGACGAGGCAGACCTCGCCGAGCCCGTCGCGGCCATAGCCGCTCAGCACATGCCAGATGTCATGCGTATCGCGCATCCGGCGGCCAAACCAGGCATAGGGATGGGGGCTTTCGATCTCGGCATTGGTGCCTTTGCGGCTTTCCTCCGCCAGCCCTTCGGCCGAGATCGCCTCGGTCCGGGTGAAGCGGGCATAGGCATGGCCGACGCTCCCCGGTGCGCGGCGGCCGCTTCAGGTCGCGGTGGTCGGCA
>CALCYJ010000244.1 GCA_937905845.1 uncultured Rhodospirillales bacterium | reverse complement strand
GGGCGCGGCTGAACCTTGATCACCAGGGCCGGATCATCGGCCGCTCGGTGGTGAATTACGGCGAGCGTCCTGAGCTTCCGGCGATTTGAATGAGGATAGGGAAATGTGGCGTTGGGGTTGGACTTTCGTTCTGTGCTGTCTTGGTGCGGTCGGCTTCGTCTATCTCGGGCTCTGGGCGTTCGGCGCCTTCAGCGGTTCCGGGCTTGGCACCAACGGGGTGGTGGCATTGATCCTCGGGACCATCATTTCCCTCGCCCTGGGCGTCGGGCTGGCGGCGCTGACCTTCTACAGCGATCGCAGCGGCCAGGATGACGACGTCAACAACGCCGGCAAACGCTAGACGATCGACGGCAAAGCCGCGCGCTGTTTGCGCCATCGCAAAGACGCGGCGGCCACGCGATTTATGATCCTGTCCGTCCGCCGTTCCTTGGCCCAGGCGAAGGCCGGATAGGACGTCGCCGCCTTGATCGGGGATAGGGATCATGCCGCAATCCACCGGCCTCTCGCCGCACGATGCCGAGCCTGCCGGTCAGGCCCGGCCGCTGGCGCAATTGAACGGCGAGTTCATGCGCGCCTTGCAGGCCCTCAAGGCGGCGGGGGAAGGCGATCTCGCCTGCAAGATGGCCGCCCGCGGCTGGGCGCTGCTGTTCGGAGACCATCCGCTGGAAGCGCTGCGGCTGGAAAAATTGCTGCATCGTCTGGCGCTCAATCCACCTGTCCGGAAGGATCCTGCCATGCCTAATGTCACGTTGCCGCTCGAAGTGCGTCATCTGCCGCCGGCTCAGCGCCATGCGCTGATCTTTGAAACCTTGACCATGCTCGGTCTCGGCCAGGCCATCGAGCTGATCAACGATCACGACCCGAAGCCGCTGCGCTATCAGTTCGACGCCGAGACCCCGGGTCAATTCAGCTTTACCTATCTCGAAGCGGGCCCGGAGGTCTGGCGGGTGGAAATTCGCCGCATCGCCGGTGCCGGAACGCGGCAATCGGGCGCGGTCTGATGTCGCTTCTGGCTTTCTTTCAAGACATTCCGTCGATCACGCTGTTCGACCATGCCCGTCCCGAAAGGACCCGATCTCATGCCCGATGCCCTTGACCAGATTGACGTGCGTCACATCGTCCCGCGCGAACGTCATGCCCGCATCTTCGCCATGTTCGACGCTCTGGCGCCGGGCGGCTCGTTTGTCCTGGTGAACGATCACGATCCCAAGCCGCTGTTTTATCAGTTCCAAGTGCTACACGGTGAAACCTTCGGCTGGGAATATCTGGAACAGGGTCCCACCCTGTGGCGCGTCCGTATCGCCAGGACCTGACGCGGCAAGGCGCGGTCGGGCTTTCCCCATGGCTCGTGAAAGAACCGGGCGCGATTGCGCCTTTAGAGATCGTCGGCGATCCGCGACAGGGCTTGCGGCCGGCGCAGGACCAGAGCCATGCGGCCGCTGGCCACCAGGCCCAGGCCTTCCCACCGGCTGATCACGCGGCTCACCGTATGCAGCGTGGTCCCGGTCATCTCGGCGATGTCCTGACGGGAGATCGGAAAGTCGATCCTCGTATCGTCGGCGACCGGTCTCCCGGGCCTCGCCGCCAGGCGCAGCAGCGTGCGCGCCACCCGGCGCTCGACGTTTTCCGTCGAGAGTTCGCGATAGCGGCTTTGCAGCTCCTGCAATCGCCCGCCCACCACCTGCAAGGCGTTGGCGCCGATCTCGGGATAGCGGCGCAGAAGCATCTCCGCCGTGTCCCGGCTCCAGATCGCCGCCAACCCGTCGGTCACCGCCACCGCCGTCGCCGGATAATCGGTGCGGCAGAATAGCGCCACCGCGCCGAACATCTCGCCCGGCCCGATATAGCGCAACACCACCTGCTGACCTTCGGGCGAAATCTGCACCATCTTGATCCCGCCTTCGAGCAGAACGCAAAAGGCGTCGGCCGGATCGCCTTGCCGGAACAGCGACGATCCGGCAGCGAGCGGACGCCGATGCGAGACGCGCGTCACGTGATCGAGCGCTTCTTCCGCCAGGTTGCCGAAGATCTCGGTGCCGCTGAGAATATGTCCGTTAATCTGGCGATCCTTCCCGATCCACCGCAACCCGGCCGAATGGACGACGGCTCCCCGCCGGGCGGAATAACATGGATATAGAATGAATTATTGGCCGGGCAACCGGCGCCACGGGACATCGATGCGGCGGTTCAGATAAAGTTAACCATCGCTTTGGTAGGATTGTGGTCCGCATCCCGATCGATGCGCCCAAAGATCTGTGTTCTTTCCCGTGTTTGTCAAAAGCATAACAAAGCAGGGTGTCCATGAGCACGGTGCAGCCGCACGATCGCCAACCCGCGGACGATAGCGGGCGTCTTGTCGCCGAATTGGCCAACCGCATCGGCAATCTTGGCGTCGAGCTTGCCGATATCTCGGGCAATCTCGACCAGATGACGGAGCGCGTCGGCCGCCAGGCGGATCAGTTCAAAGAGCTGCGCCGCATGGCGGAGCGAATGAACGTCGGCAACCGCGGCATCGACGATGGTGCCCGCGCGGCGCAGAACACCGCCGCCACCGCCGGAACGCAGATTGCCGATTCGCGCGCCATCGTCGGCGCCGCCGTCCGCCATGCCGGCGAATTCACCGCATCCGTCACGCGAATTGAGAACAGGCTCGGCTCCTTCAATGCGGTTCTCGATCAGGTCGCGAGCGTTTCCGCCGCCATCGAGACGATCGCGAAACAAACCAATCTTCTGGCCCTCAACGCCACGATCGAGGCGGCGCGTGCCGGCGTTGCCGGGCGCGGCTTCGCCGTCGTCGCCAGCGAGGTGAAGAGCCTCGCCGAGGAGACCCGCAAGGCGACCGGCCGCATCCGCGACATCGTGCATAATCTGACCAGCCAGATCTCGAATTTGATCGAGGAGAGCGGCGCCGCCGCCAAGCACGCGGACCAGGCGGGCCAAGGCGCCGACAAGATGCGGGACGTCATGGAGCGGGTGGAGGGGAGCTTCGCCTCGGTCGGCCGCGAGATCGACGCGATCGCGCGCGCGGCTTCCGAAAACCTTGAGGATTGCGACGGCATGCTGGCCGAACTCGGCGATCTCGCCGAGGGGGTGGATCATGCGTCCGCGAACCTGAAACAGGCGGACACGCGCGTCCACGGGCTGCTCGATCTGAGCGAAATGATGATCAAATGCATCGCCGAGAGCGACGTCGAGACCGTGGATACGCCCCTGATCCGCGTCGTGATGGAAACCGCCGATCGCATCGCCCGGGAATTCGAGGGCGCGATCGAGCGCCGCGAGATCACGGCCGAGCGGCTGTTCGACGAGAATTATCGCCAGATCCCGGGCACCGACCCGCCGCAATATCTGACCAATTATGTCGAATTCACCGACCGGCTCCTGCCGCCGATCCAGGACCCGTTGCAGAAGATCGACCCGCGCATCATCTTCTGCGTCGCCTGGGCCCAGGGCGGCTATCTGCCGACGCACAATCCGAACTATCGCCAGCCGCCCGGCAAGGATCCGGTATGGAACGCGGCCAATTGCCGCAATCGGCGGCTCTTCAGCGACCGGGCGGTGCAGAAAGTAGCGGCCAATACCAAGCCCTTCCTGCTTCAGACCTACCGGCGCGACATGGGCGGCGGCAATTTCGTTCTGCTGAAGGATCTCTCGGCCCCGATCATCGTCGGGGGTCGCCGCTGGGGCGCCTTCCGGATGGGCTTTCGCCACGCCTGAGGCGAAGGGATGCCCGCTCTAGGGACGCCTGCCCTATGGCCCGCCGGCTTCCGCTATTTGCTCACGGCCACGAATACCCCGTCCCAATCCGCGCCCGGCGGGTGGGCCTCGAAAAAAGCGATGCGCTCGGAATAGAGCCAGTAGAAGCGATCGAGATTGCAGCCGAGCTGGCGCGCCAGCCCGTGGCATTCGAGGAGCAGGCTGCCGGCGCGCTCCCACGCCTGCCGGCGATAGGCCGCGAGCATGGCGGCATTGCGCTCGGACAAGCGGATGAATTCCGGCCGGTCGCGAAGCACCCTGTCGCCCAGCAGCGTATAGATGTGTCCGGCCTCGGCCTTGCCCTTGACGGCGATGAGGTCAAGCTCGAGGGCGGCGCAATCCGGCGCCATCGCCTGGGTGGCTTCGCCCATCACCATGGACACGCCATAGGTTTTCGACTGGCCTTCGAGCCGCGCCGCCAGATTGACCGCGTCGCCCAGAACCGAATAATCGAATCGCTGCTCGGAACCGAGATTGCCGACGACGCAGCGGCCGGTATTGATGCCGATGCCGATGTCCAGGCGGATGATCGGCTGGTCCTGCGCCAGGGCCTCGGCTTCCAACGCGGCGTTGAGCCGCCGAAGCTCTTCCGTCATGGCGAGGGCGGCGCGGACCGCGTTCTGCGCGTGCGCGCTATCGTCGAGCGGCGCATTCCAGAAGGCCATGACGCAATCGCCCATATATTTGTCGATGGTGCCGGCATGGGCGAGGATGACGTCGGTCATCGGCGTCAGGAAGCGGTTGATGAGATGGGTTAGGCGGTGCGGATCGGCGCTGAAACGTTCCGAAAGCCGGGTGAAGTCGCGGATGTCGCAGAACAACAGCGTCATTTCCTTCATCTCGCCGCCAAGCTTGAGCTTGTGCGGATGGGCGACGAGTTCGGCCACCATCGCCGGCGAGAGATATTGGCTGAAGGCATCGCGCACGGCGCGCCGTTCCCGCTCGCTTCCGAGATAGCCCATGAGGGAGCCGGAAAGATGGACGGCGAGCGTGCTCAAGGACGGCAGCACCGGATCGATCAGGAGGTGATGCGCGGAGAAGAGATACCAAGATAGCGCGCAGGCGGCGGCGACGGCGAGCCCGCCCGCCACGGCCGACCAGAGAGCACCCGCCGCGCGCACCAGGAAGATCAGGACGAGGCCGAGCCCCAAGGTGAAAAGCCAGTCGGCCGCCGCCGCCCAATCGGGCCGGTGGAGATCCTCGCCGAGCAGGATCTGTTCGAGCGCCTCGGCCTGCACCTCGACCCCCGGCATGACCGGATCGAGCGGCGTCAGGCGAAGATCGAGCAGGCCGGTCGCGCTGGCGCCGATGAGGACGATCTTGCCCTTCACCGCGGCGGGAGAAAAATCAGCCGCGAGAATCTTCCACGCCGGCAGAAAGCGCGCCGGCTCGTGCGGCGTGTAGTAGATCTGGATCTCGCCCTCGCGGTCGGTCGGAATGACGGCGTCACCGATCTTGACCGCGACGACGCCGGTATGAGCGCCGAAGCTCCAGGCGCCGCTGGCGCCGGAGGATTTGATGACGTCCGTTCCGGCCCCTTGGGCGACGCGCAGCGCTTCGGCGATGAGCGAGGGATAGATCGTGCCGTTCAGCACCTCGAAAAGCGGCAGACGCCGGATGGCGAGATCGGGATCGGGGATGAAGGTGAAGCTGCCGCTGCCCGCGGCGGCGGCGGCGATCGGCGGCAGATTGATAATCGCGCCGCGAAAGGGATGGAGGAAGCGCCGCGGATCGTCGCCGGCGAAGGCGGTCGAGACGGGGCGCGCCGGCATGGCACCGTTCGCCTCTTGCAGCAGCGCGAAGCCGGTCACGACATTGCCCGCCGCGCCGATCGTCCGGGCAAAGACGCGGTCGGGGTCGGGCAGGTTCGCGAGGGTCGTCTTGAGCGGCCCGATTGGGACCATTTTCGACCAGACGCTCAGGACGTTCGCCGGCGCCATCCGGTCGGGTTCGGCGAAGACGATGTCGAAGGCGATCGAAGCCGCACCGGCATCGTGCAGCCGCGTCACCAGCGCCGCAAGCTCGCTCCGGGGCCAGGGCCACTGGCCGACCTTCGCCAGGCTCGCATCGTCGATATCGACGATCACCACCGGCGCCGGTCGATAGTGCCTGGGGGCGAGCCGCTGATAATGATCGAAGACCTGGTGGCGGAAGGCGGCGAGAAGCCCGCCGGGATCGGTGCTGCTCCAAATCAGCGCCAGGCCCAGAACGACGAGCGGAACGAGGATCGGCAATGCGCGGCGGAAATATCCCATGATGGCCTGAGGACTACCCCATCAAAGGCCGGGAATTGGCCCCGAAAACCCTTAAAGCCACGGCCGGCCCGCAAAGCACGCGCCCGCGGTCGGAATCGTTCCCTAATGGATGCTCCTCAAGGGATACTGTCCACGCTGAAAAATTCTAAGTCTTTTCTCTTTTGATTGTCGAAATATTATTCTTTAAATAAAGCGAAAATTGCCCTAAATTATACCGACTTCTTCCTTGCGGGCAGGGGGAGGATTTGCGCAATCATCCAAACAATCGCCGCGCTTTCCTGGCGGTGATCGCCGGCCTTGCCCTCGTGGCGGGGAGCGGCCTGCTTGCGCCCGCGGCGATGGCGGAAAAAATCGGAGTCACGTCCGCGGTTACCCCGACCGTCACGGGAACCCCGCCGGGATCCGAGCAGCGCGTTCTCGCTGTCGGCCTCGATATTCAGCGCAATGAGCGTGTCGTCACCACCCACGCCGGGCTGGCGCAGCTTCTTTTCCTCGATGGCACGGCGCTGACCCTCGGGCCGGACAGCAAGGTGGTGCTCGATCGCTTCGTCTATGATCCGGACCGGCGCAGCGGCGACATCGCCCTCGATCTGGCGGGCGGGGCGCTGCGGCTGGTCGGCGGCGAGATCAGCAAGACCCATCCGATCCAGGTCCGGACGCCGGTTGCGACCGTCGGCATCCGCGGTGGCATCGCCATCGTGCTCTACGAACCGGGTCAACCGCTGAAGGCGCTGTTCCTCTTCGGCAAGGATATGTCGGTGACGGCCGGAGGGATCGTCGTAAACGCCTTCCGCCCCGGTTCGATCGTGACGGTCGGGCAGGGCCAGGGACCCTCGCCGGCCCGCCTGGCCAATTTGCACGACGTCAATGCCATGCTCACGCTGCTTGTGGAAAAGACCGGCCGGCCGGCGGCCGCGGTTTTTATCGACCAGGTGGATCGGGCCGCGAGCCACACGAACGACTTGGCCAATAGCGCGAACGCGCCGCCGATCGGCGGCAATCCTGCCAATTCCTCCGATGCGGCGCGGCCGGGGGCTTCCGCCGGTCTCCTTCCCGCCGGCGTTACCCTCTGCACCTGCTCGTTCCTGAACTGGGCCTTTCTGGAAGGCGCCACGCAGCGCGCGACCACCAGCACGCCGGAAGCGAACGCGACCCCCCAGATCGTTGGGACCGTTGCCAATCCGGCGAGCCTTCCGAACATGGGCTCGGCCACCTATCAGGGCCAGATCAGCGGCGATGTGGAGGCGAACAACCGCGCCTATTTCGCGTCCGGCTCTTTCCAGCAGACGTGGAGTTTCGCGAGCCGGAGCGGCTCCCTCACGATCAACCAGTTTGACGGCACGAACTTCAAGGGAACGGCGTCTTCGCCTGCTTCCGCCGCCAATCCGGCTGATTTCACCGGCAATTTCAGCGGTACGAAGACGGGCGTCGGCGCCCTCTCCGGCACGCTCAGCGGGTCGTTCCTCCAGAGTGCCGGTGCTGTCTCCGGCCAGCCGCCCGCCAGCATGGGCGGCAGCTTCGCCATCTCCGGCTCGGCCTACAGGGCTTCGGGAACCTTCTCGGCGCACCCCTGATGGCTGGAGACGGATAAGCGGCCTCAAGTTAAGGATCGAGAATTAGGCCGGGACCTGTCCTTCCCATATCGTCTTTGGCACAGGATGTTTTGACGGAGCGCCACGCGCAGCGGGCGACGAGGTTGAGGAAAGGCCGGGGGGCGTTGCGGATTGTTTCCACGCATTTCTACAGGACCGGCCGGGCCCTCACGCTGAGCCTGGGGGTCGCGGCCTGCGCGAGCGTCATCGGGACGCTTGCCTGGGCGACGCCCGCCATGGCGGCGGAGCCGTCCTCATCCGCCACCTCCGATGCGACGATCGCCGGAAAGCCCGATCTCAAGGCATCCTATGACCGCGCCTTCCAGGCGATGATCCAGGACGTCACCAACCTCGACAAGACGTTCGCCTTCGCCGAGCTTGCGGTTCAGGTCGGCGATTACGAGGGGGCGATCGCCGCCTTCGAGCGGATGCTGCTGATCGATCCCGATCTGCCGCAGGTGAAGACCGAGCTTGGCGCCCTCTATATGCGCCTCGGCAGTTACGAGATCGCCGAATCCTACCTGAACAGCGCGCTGAACGCGCCGGACGTGCCGCCGGCCGTGCAGGCGCGGATCCGGACGCTCCTGGCGGAAATCGCGCGGCGCCTGTCGCCCAACCGGATCTCCGGCTCGCTTACGCTCGGCGCCCGGCTTCAGTCCAATGCCGACGCCGGGCCGGACAGTCCGCTCGTCGAAGTGGGGGGATCGCTTGCGACTTTGAGCAACCAATTCACCAGCAAGCGCGACTGGAACGCCTATGCCTTGGGCCAGGTGAACGACATTTATGATTTCGGCACCCAGTCGGGCACGACGCTGGAGAGCACCGCCACCTTCTATGGCGCCGATCAGGAAGTTCAAAAGGATGTCAATGTCGGTTTCGTCGAACTGACCAGTGGGCCACGCTTCAAGCTGTTTCCCGGGCTGATCGCCAATGCCACCATAAAGCCCTACATCATCGGCGACATCCTGACGCTCGGCCATGCCCAGGATTACTGGGCCGGCGGCGGCGGCCTCGATGTCACCAAGCTGCTGTTGCCGGGCGTCCGTCTGGACCTCACCTCCGAATTGCGCAACCGGACCTTCCACGACAGCAGCCTTCTGCCCCTGAACGATCTGCAAACCGGCGTCCAGAGCTACAACCGCGTCGCCTTGGAAGAACAGATCACCTCGGCGCTCACCCTCTCGCAGGCGCTCGCCTATACCAACAACAACGCGAAGCTCAAGAGCGATGCGAACCGCGAATATTCCGGGATCCTCGGCCTGAGCTATGCCTATGTCCCCCCCGTTCTCGGCCGCGCCGGCGATCCCTGGACCTCCTCGCTCGCCGTGACGCGGAACCTGACCAATTATGCGGAACCCGATCCGACGATCGATCCGGACATCACGCGGGAGGATCACGACTGGGAGCTTGACGTCGCCACCACGATCCCCCTCACGCACAGCCTGTCCGCGGTCGTGAGTCTCGGCGTTTTCAAGCGCCGCTCGACGCTGGTGAATTTCCGCTTCACCAACCGGTACGGCGGCGTCGGCCTGAATTGGCGGTTCTAGAATCTGGCCGAGGGTCGCGGCCCCGTGATCTCGATGCCGTGGATCAGGGTTGCTTGAGCCGCCCGATCCAAGTCTTGAAAGCGGCGAGGAAGGCAGCGATGAACTTCCGGGTCGATTCATCGACGAGATTGCCCTGATCGTCGAATTTATCGCCCGCGGCCGGAATCATAATCTCGGGCCGCGCGAGCACCTTTCCGTCCAGAAACACGAAACATTGCCGCAGGTGATGTTGTGCGCGCACCGTCCCGAACATGCCGGGACTTGCCCCCATGATGGCGATCGGCTTGTCCGCGAAAGGCTGCTCCGGGGGGCGCGAGGCCCAATCGATCGCGTTCTTGAGCACGCCCGGGACCGAGTAATTATATTCCGGCGTGGCGATGAGAAGCCCGTCCGCGGCGCGGATCTTGTCGCGGAACGCCTGCACGGCAGGGGGGAATCCCTGCCGGTGCAGATCCTCGTTATAGAGCGGAATAGCCGCGATATCGAAGATTTCGACCGCCATGCCTTCCGGTGCGAGATCCCGGGCCGCGCGCAAGGCGCCGCCATTGTAGGATCCTTTGCGCAGACTTCCCGCAAAGCCCAGTACGTTCATTCGTGCCGGCGTGCTCATGATCCCTCCCGGTTCGGCTTGCAACAAGTGGCGTAGCGTTCCCGCAGACGGCCGAACCCTCACCCCGGCAAGGGAATGAACTCGGTCTCGTCGGGGACGGCGGGGAAGCGGCCGGCTTTCCAGTCTTCCTTGGCCTGTTCGATGCGCGCTTGGCTCGAAGAGACGAAGTTCCACCATATATGGCGCGGCCCCTCCATCCGGGCGCCGCCGAGGAACATCAGGCGCGAGGGCTGAGCGGCGGTCACGGTGATGCGGTCGCCCGGCCGGAAGACCAGCAGGCGCGGTCCTGCGAAAAGCTCGCCGGCAATCTCGATCTCTCCATCGACGAGATAGAGGGCGCGCTCTTCGTGATCGGGATCGAGCGGCGCCGCCGCGCCGGCCGCGAGCGCGACCTCGACATAGAACCAGTCCGACAGCCGGCTCACCGGGGCTGCTACGCCGAAGGCGGCGCCGGCGATGACGCGCGCCCTGAGGCCGCGGTCTTCGATGATCGGCAATCGGTCGGCCGCGACATGCTGGAAGGAAGGGGCGATTTCCTCCTGGTCCATGGGCAGCGCGATCCAGCTCTGAAGGCCGAACATTCCGTGGCTGGCCTGCCGCACGCCCGCGGGCGTGCGCTCGGAATGGGCGATGCCGCGCCCCGCCGTCATGAGGTTCAGGGCGCCCGGGGTGATTTCCTGGATATTGCCTTCGCTGTCGCGATGCAGGATGCAGCCTTCAAACAGATAGGTGACGGTCGCCAGGCCGATGTGCGGATGCGGGCGGACATCCATGCCCTGTCCGGCATCGAATTGTACCGGGCCGAAATGATCGAGGAAGATGAAAGGCCCGACCATCTGGCGCTTGCCATGCGGCAGAGCCCGCCGCACCGTCAGCCCGCCGAGATCGTGAAGGCGCGGCACGACGACCAGTTCGGGAATGGAGCCTGGATGCGTCTCGCCGCCGCTCGCGGCGCTCGTCGGCGGCCGGCTCATGACGGCCCCTCCTTAAGATGCAGGGACCGTCATGATGCGGGAATTTTCCGCCGAGGGCCAGAGCGGTGGCGCGCGCACTCTTTTCGCCGCAATGCGCACTCTT
>CALCYJ010000243.1 GCA_937905845.1 uncultured Rhodospirillales bacterium | reverse complement strand
GGCGGCATCATCGTGCCGTTCATCGGCATCAAGCTCATCGACCTGCTGGTTTCCGCCGTAGGCCTTGCCTGAGGATAATCCCATGGTGCAACAGATCCGCCCCGCCATCGTGATGATCATCGTCCTGACCGCCCTCACCGGCTTGATCTATCCGCTTGGCATGACCGGCGCGGCCCAGCTTCTCTTCCCGCGCCAGGCGAACGGCAGCCTGATCGAGCGGAACGGCAAAGTCATCGGCTCCGCCCTCATCGGCCAGAACTTCACCGCAGCGCGCTATTTCCACGGCCGCCCGTCGGCGACGACGGAGCCCGATCCGAAAGATCCATCGAAGAGCGTTCCGGTGCCGTACGCGGCGGATAATTCCGGCGGCTCCAATCTCGGGCCGACCTCGAAGGCGCTGATCGAGCGGGTGAAGGCGGAGGCGGCCAGGCTGCGGTCGGAGAACCCGTCGCGCCCGGTGCCGGTCGATCTGGTGACGACATCGGCCAGCGGTCTCGACCCCGACATCACGCCGGCCGGAGCCCTTTTCCAGGTGCCGCGCGTGGCAAAGGCCCGCGACCTCAGCGAGGCAACCCTCCGCCGCCTGGTGGAGGCAAATATCGAGGGCCGGTTCCTGGGCTTCCTCGGCGAACCGCGGGTCGATGTGCTGAAGCTCAACCTGGCGCTCGATGCGCTCGCGCCGGCGGGCGGCGGGCGATAGGATCTCAGGCGGCATCGTCCGGCATCGCCGATGGTGTAAGATCGGCCCTGTCCGCGTAATCCCGGATCGGGCGCCGATCGCCTGGAGGCAGCGCTTGTAATGGATGAGAGACCCGAACGCCACAACCGTCCCTCGCCCGAAGCGTTGCTGCGGCAGGCGGGACAGGAATCGCGCGGCCGTCTCAAGATCTTCCTCGGTGCGGCACCCGGCGTCGGCAAGACCTACGAGATGCTCCAGACCGCGCAGGCGAAGCGCCGCGAGGGCGTCGATCTCGTCATCGGCGTGGTCGAGACGCACGAGCGCCAGGAGACGGAAGCGCTGCTCAAGGGCCTCGAAATCCTTCCCCGCCGCTTAATCGAGTACAAGGGGCGCTGGCTGGCCGAGATGGATCTCGATGCCCTTCTCGCGCGCCGGCCGAAACTGGCGGTGGTCGACGAGCTTGCCCATACCAACGCGCCCGGCAGCCGGCATGCCAAGCGCTATCTCGATGTCGAGGAGCTGCTGGCCGCTGGCATCGACGTCTATACCACGCTCAATATCCAGCATGTCGAAAGCCTCAACGATGTCGTCGCCCGGATCACGCGCATCCGCGTCCGCGAGACGGTGCCGGACAAGATCCTCGACCGCGCCGACGATATCGAGGTGGTGGACCTCACGCCCGACGATCTGATTCAGCGGCTGAAAGAGGGCAAGGTCTATCTGCCCCAGCAGGCGGCCCGCGCGATCCGGCATTATTTCCAGCTCGGCAATCTCACGGCGCTGCGGGAACTGGCGCTGCGGCGCACGGCGCAGCGCGTCGACGAGCAGATGGTCGATTACATGCGCGCGCATGCCATTTCCGGCCCCTGGGCCGCCGGCGAGCGCGTTCTGGTCTGCGTCAACGAAGACCCGAGTGCCGCCGCCGTCGTTCGCTATGCCCGGCGTCTCGCCGACCGCCTGCGGGCGTCCTGGACCGCGATCCATGTCGAGACCTCGCGCGCGCTCCGGCTCGGCGAGAAGGAGCGGGACCGCATCGCCGACAGCCTGCGGCTGGCGCAGCGGCTGGGGGGAGAGGCCGTCACGGCGCCGGGTTCCGATGTCGTCGATGGCGTCGTCGATTATGCCGAGGCGAACAATATCACCCATATCGTCATCGCCAAATCGCGCCGGCCGCGCTGGTCGGAATGGCTCCGCGGCTCGGTGACGCACCGGCTCATCCGCCGCGCCGGCGACATCAGCGTCCATGTCATCGCCGAACGGAACCAGGCGGCGGCCCGTCACGAGAGGGTGGCGGCCGCGACGCCCCGCCGCGAGATGTTCGATGCCAAGGCCTATGCCGGCAGCTTGGGCCTGGTTGCCGCCGCCCTGGTGGCGGGGCTCGTTTTGCAGCAATTCCTCGCCGTCTCCAACGTGGCGCTGATCTTCCTGACCGCGGTGCTGGCGAGCGCGGTGGCCTATGGTCTGTGGCCCTCTCTCATCGCCTGCGTCGCCAGCGTCCTCGCCTATAATTTCTTCTTCCTGCCGCCGCTCTACGCATTCACGATCGCCGATCCGGAGAATGTCGTAGCCCTGTTCTTCTTCGCCATCGTGGCGGTGATCGCGAGCAACCTCGCGGCCCGCATGCGGGGCCAGGCGATCGCTGCCCGGGTCCGCGCCAAGGCCACGGAAGAACTCTACCTGTTCAGTCGGAAGCTCGCCGGCGCGATCACGCTCGACGATCTGCTGTGGGCCACCGCCTATCAGATCGCCCTGATGCTGAAGATGAGAGTGGTCCTGCTTCTGCCAGAGGGGGAGAGCGTGGCGGTGCGCACCGGCTATCCGCCCGAAGACATGCTCGATGACGCCGATCTGGCGGCGGCGAAATGGTGCTGGCAGAACAACCGCCCGGCGGGGCGCGGCGCCGATACGCTTCCCGGCGCCCAGTGGCTGTTCCTGCCGATGCGCACCGGCCGCGGCGCCGTCGGTGTCGTCGGCCTCGACAGCGATCGCCCGGGACCGCTGCTCACGCCCGACCAGCAGCGGCTGCTCGATGCGCTTTCCGATCAGGCGGCGCTGGCGATCGAGCGCATCGGCCTAGCCGAGGACGTGGATCATGCGCGGCTGGAGGTGGAGACGGGCCGCCTCCGCTCGGCGCTGCTGACCTCGCTCTCGCATGATCTGCGCACGCCGCTAGCCTCCATCCTCGGCGCGGCGACGACCTTCAGAACCTATCGCAAGACGCTGGATGACGCGGCGCTCGAGGATCTGGCCGGCACGATCCAGGAGGAGGCCGAACGCCTCAACCGTTTCATCGCCAACTTGCTGGACATGACCCGCCTGGAATCGGGGGCGATCGTACCGAACGCCGATCTGGTCGATATCGGCGACAGTATCGGCAGCGCCCTGGAACGGGCGAAGAAAATTCTCGCCGCCCACAAGGTCGAGATCGGCCTTGCCGAACCTCTGCCCTTGCTGCCGCTCGATCCCGTCCTGTTCGAGCAGGTTCTGTTCAATCTCCTCGACAATGCCGCCAAATACACCCCGCCCGGCTCCACCGTCCGCATCCAGGCCTGGCGGGAAGGGGACATTGTGCGCCTGCTGGTGCAAGACGACGGCGCCGGCATTCCCCCGGCCGACCTCGAGCATATTTTCGACAAGTTCTACCGCATCAATGCCGCCGATCGCCAGCGGGCCGGCACCGGGCTTGGCCTTGCCATCTGCCGCGGCTTCATCGCGGCGATGGGCGGCAGCATCAATGCCGCCAACCGGCGCGACCGGCGCGGCGCCGAATTCGCCATTACCCTGCCGGTCGCCGCCGCGAAGACCGCCGCCCGGGAGCCCGCCGCATGATCGCAACGCCGTTCCGGGTTCTCGTCGTCGATGACGAGCCCCCCATCCGCCGCTTTCTGCGCACCGGCCTCGGCGCCCAGGGCTATCACGTGCTGGAGGCGGAAAGCGGTGCCGCGGCGCTCGGCCTGATCGACCGCAACCCGCCCGATGTCGTCGTCCTCGATCTCGGCCTGCCCGACATCGACGGGCTGGAGGTGATCCGCCGCCTGCGCCAGCAGGGGACGAATGTCCCCATCGTCGTTCTGTCGAGCCGGACGGATGAGACCGGCAAGGTGAAGGCGCTCGATCTTGGCGCCGACGATTACGTGACCAAGCCGTTCGGCATGGACGAATTGCTGGCGCGGCTGCGCGCGGCACTGCGCCACCGGTTGCAGCAGCAGGGCGAGCGGCCGGTGTTCCGCAGCGGCGATCTCGCCATGGACCTGGTGCGCCGGATCGTGACGCGGCAGGGCGCGGTGGTGAAACTGTCGCCGCGCGAATACGATCTCCTGCGGCTGTTCGTGGCCCATGCCGGCAAGGTCCTGACGCACAAGTTCATCCTGCGCGAGGTCTGGGGCGGCGAGAGCGACGTGCAGTACCTGCGCATCTATGTCCGGTCGCTGCGCCAGAAGATCGAACCCGATCCCGAGCGGCCGCAGCACGTCGTGACGGAAACCGGCGTCGGATACCGCCTTCGCGTGTCCGACTGATCCGCCGCCCCGTGGCCCGGCAAGCGGCTTTCAAGCGGCTACAGGATCAAGCCGCCGTCGACGATAATGGTCTGGCCCACGATATAGGCGGCAAGCGGCGAGGCCAGGAACAGCGCCGCCCCCGCCATGTCGGCTGGCGTGCCGAGCCGGCGCAGCGGAATATTCGCAATGGCGCCGGCGAGCCGCTTCGGATTGTCGGTCGTCACTTTCGTCAGTTTGGTATCGACCAGGCCCGGCGCGATGCCATTGACGCGGATACCGTCTTCCGCCCAGGCCTGCCCCAGCGTCCGGGTAAGGCCGACGGCGCCGGCTTTCGACGCATTATAGGCCGGATTGCCCTTGGTCGCGTGATAGGCCGCGGTCGAGCTGACGATGATGAGCGAACCCGCGCTCGCCGTCAGCAGGCCGTGAAATTTCGTAGCACACGCCATCAGGCTCGTCAGATTGATCTCGAGGACTTTGCGAAATCCCGCCATGGCGAATTCGCCGCGGCGATAGACCACCGTGCCCTGCGCCAGCACCAGGACGTCCAGCCGGTCGAAGGCGGGTTGGAAGGCTTCAACCCCGTCCGGACCGCCGACATCGAGCCGCGCATAATGCAGCCCGTCGAGATCGGAGCCTGCCTCGCCGGCATAATCGGCCGCCTCGTTTCGGGTGCCGCAGACATGCACCGCGGCGCCATGGGCGCGAAACGCCTGGGCGATGCCGTTGCCGATGCCGCTCGAACCGCCCACGACCAGGATGGTTTTTCCGGCGAAATCCAGTTCGTTCATCGGGCTCCCTCAAGGGTCTTAGGTCTTTTGCATAAAGCGTTTGACCTAGTTTCGGGATCGTGAAAGCCTTGTCAATGATGAACGACACGACCACCCGCGATTTATTGAAACTGGCGGCGCGCCGCCTGTTCGCCCGACATGGCATCGACGGCGTCGGCGTGCGCGATATCGTGGAGGCCGCCGGTCAGCGCAACAGCGGCTCCCTGCATTATTATTTCGGCACCAAGGAAGACCTGGCGCGGGAACTCGTGGCCGACGGCGCCCGGCTGATCGACGAACGCCGCAACCGGCGTCTCGACGAGATCGAGCGCGCCGGCCCCGCGCTTACGCTCCGCGACGTGATCGAAGTCCTGGTCTGGCCATCGACCGGCCTTGGCGGCGACGGCGGCGCGGAAGATACCTACATCCGCTTCATCACCAACCTGCAAATGAGCCACCGCCGGCTCTTTCTCGACGCGCTCGAAGGCAAATTTGCTTCCGGATACGAGCGCTGCCTCGCCCATATCCGCCGCCTGCTCAAGGGGATCGATCCCGAGATCGTCAATCAGCGGCTCTTGTTCCTGTCGCTCTATTTGCGCGCCGCGATGTCGTCGCGGGAGGCAGCACTTGAAGGCAGCGGCAAGTCGCATCCCTTCTGGAGCGCTCCTTATACGATGGAAAATCTGATCGACACGATCGAGGGCATGTTGAAGCCGGTATCCTCCCCGTGGACGCGCGCCGCCTTGCGCAAACACCGGCGCGGGCAGGACCGGGCGCCGCCCCGGCGCGGCGGCGGCAACAAGGGCGCGGTCGCCTGCACCCGGCACGAACAAGATGCGCCGTAAAGCCCACAAGCCGCAGCCGGCAAGGGTCGGCGGCAGCCGACGCCGCGCACCGGTATCCGCCGCCTGGATCGGCCGCCGCGCGCGGCCTGTGTTGCTCACAAGTTCCGATATGTTTTCAATACCCTCGGAAAGGCTGCGTCCATGTCCGACCACCAGGCACTGAGCCGGTCCGTTGCGGGATCGCGCGTTCTGATCACCGGGGCGGCAAGCGGCATGGGCCGCGCCACCGCGCTTCTGTTCGCCGCCGAAGGTGCCGTCGTCGCGGTGACCGACGCGAGCCTTGCCGGCGCCGAAGCGCTCGCCCGCGAGATCGAGGCCAAGGGCCAGAAAGCCGCGGCCTGGAAGCTCGACGTCGCCAGCGCCGAGGAGATTACGTCGGTCGTCGCGGCGATCGCCGGCCGGTTCGGCGGGCTCGATATCGTCATCAACAACGCCGGCATTTCCGGCGTGTCGGCGATCGATGGCGAGGGATATGACGCCTTGTGGGAGCGCAGCATCGCCATATTGCTTACCGCCCATCCCCGCGTCATCCGCGCGTCCCTGCCCTATTTGCGCCAGGCGAAGTTTCCCCGGATCGTCACGATCGCCTCGACCGAGGCGCTCGGCGCGACGGCCCTGCACAGCCCCTACTCGGCGGCCAAGGCGGGGGTGACCGGGCTGACGCGATCGCTGGCGGTCGAACTCGGACCGGAAGGCATCACGGTCAATTGCATCTGCCCGGGCCCGATCCGGACCGGAATGACGGATGGCATCAGCGAGGAGCACAAAATGCGCTATGCCCGGCGCCGCACCGCGTTGCGCCGCTATGGCGAGCCGGAAGAAGTGGCGCATATGACGCTGAGCCTGTGCCTGCCAGCCGCGTCCTTCCTCACCGGCGCCGTCATTCCCGTCGACGGTGGACTGATGGCCCGCAACGGGTGAGCGGCGGCGATCGGGCAATCCAGCGATTTTCGCCCTAGGGGCAGGCATAAAGCTCTTGAGCCCGGGCGGGCGGTCCGCGATAGTCCATCCTGGAGGCGCGCGGCCCCCAGGGCTGGGAAAGACTTGAGGAGAGCGGCGGTGGCGGCAGGCGGGAGAGGGCGATGATCGACAAGCGGGTCGCCGACATCGAGGCGGCGATAAGTGGCATTGCCGACGGGTCCACCGTGCTGATCAGCGGCTTCGGCGATGTTGGCACGCCCTTCGAACTGCTGGGCGCCCTGCTCGAACAGGGCGCGCGGGAACTCGAGATCGTGCTGAACAATGCCGGCGGGGGCGACGATGCCATCGTCAAGCTTCTGGCGGCCGGGCGGATCCGCAAGGTCGTCTGCTCGTTCCCCCGCTCCAGCCTCGGCAACCCGGTCTTCGACCGGCTCTATGCCGAGGGCAAGCTCGAACTCGAACTGGTGCCGCAGGGAACCCTGGCCGAACGCATCCGCGCGGGCTCGGCCGGAATTGCCGGTTTCTATACGCCGACCTCGGCTGGAACGCGCTTGGCGGAAGGCAAGGAGCAGCGGGAGTTCGACGGCCGCCTCCATGTGCTGGAACGGCCGATCGTGGGCGATGTCGCCCTCGTCAAGGCGTTGAAAGCCGACCGCTGGGGAAACCTCGTCTATCATCGCGCCGCGCGGAATTTCGGCCCCGTGATGGCGGCGTGCGGCCGGCTGACCATCGTCCAGGTGAAAGAGATCGTTGAACTGGGCGCGCTCGACCCCGAGCAGGTGGTGACGCCCGGAATCTTTGTCGATCGTGTCGTGGAGCTGGGATTATGACGGGCTTGTCGCGCGAACAGATCACCTGGCGGGTGGCGCAGGACCTGCCCGACGGCGCCTATGTCAATCTCGGCATCGGCCTGCCGACCCTGGTGCCGCCTTTCGTGCCGTCCGGCCGCGAAATCGTCTTTCAAAGCGAGAACGGCCTGCTCGGCGTCGGCCCGGCACCGGCGCCCGGTGCCGAGGATCCGCAGCTCATCAATGCCGGGAAGCAGCCGGTGACTTTGCTGCCGGGAGCCTCGATCTCCAGCCATTCCGATTCGTTCCTGATGATGCCGGGCGGCCATATCGACATCCCGCTGCTCGGCGCCTACCAGGTGTCCGAACGGGGCGACCTCGCCAATTGGATGACGGAGGGCGACGGCAAGCCGCCCGGGGTCGGCGGCGCGATGGATCTCGCGGTCGGCGCGAAGCAGGTCTGGGCGCTGATGGAACATACGACCCGGAAGGGCGAGCCGCGCATCCTCGAACGCTGCACCTACGAACTGACGGCGCCGCGCTGCGTCACCCGCATCTACACCAACCTGGCGATGATCGAGGTGAGGGACGGCCTTCTCGTGCGCGAGATCGTGGAGGGCCTCGATTTCGCCGCCCTCCAGACGCTCACCGGCGCCGCGATCCGCCTGGCGCCGGATTGCCGCCCCATGCGCACCGCCGCCTGACCGGGGCCGCGCCGCCACCCAAGCTCACGGCAGATAGTCCCGCGCCGCCGCGATCCAAAGGGAGATCGGATGTCCACGATCAAGGATCCCGTGACCAAGGGCCAGCCGCCGCGGCCCGTGCCGACGCCGGAAACCCAGCATTTCTGGGACGGGACGCGCGCGGGAAAGCTGCTGCTGCAACGCTGCCCGGACTGCGGCGGGAAGGCCTATTTTCCACCGCGTCCCTTCTGCCCCGGCTGTGGCTCCCGCCGGGTCGAGGTCTTTCAGGCGAGCGGGCGCGCGCGGCTCTACAGCTATGTGATCCACCATCGCCCGGCGCCGGGTTTCACCCCGCCCTATGCCATCGCGGTGGTCGAGCTGGAAGAAGGCGTGCGCATGATGACCAACATCCTCGATTGCCCGCAGACGCCGGAAGCCCTCGAACTCGACATGCCGCTGGAAGTGGTCTTCACGCGGCTCGACGATGCGATCGCGCTGCCGCACTTCCGGCCGGCGAAAGGGACGCGCGCATGATCCGGCCCGGGGCCATCGCGATCGCCGGCGCCGCCGAAACGACCGCCCTTGGCACTATTCCGGAACTATCCGAGATCGGCCTGCATGCCGATGCCGCGCTCAATGCCCTGTCGGATGCGGGATTGCGGCCCCGGGATATCGACGGCCTGGCCTGCGTCGGGCCGATGCGGCCGCAGATGGTGGCGCATTATCTTGGCATAATTCCGAAATGGGTCGATGGCACCGCGGTCGGCGGCTGCTCCTTCATGCTGCACGTCCGCCATGCCGCGGCGGCCATCGCCGCCGGCTATTGCTCCAATGTGCTGATCACCCATGGCGAGAGCGGGCGCTCGCGCATCGCCGCCATGCCGCGCCTGGCCGAGCCCGGGACGCTCGCCGGCCAGTTCGAGGCGCCGTTCGGCCCGCTCGGCCCGCCGACGCTCTTTCCAATGCCGGTGCTGCGCTTCATGAAGACCTACGGCGTCACGCACGAGCAGCTTGCCATGGTCGCGGTGGTGCAGCGGGAATGGGCGGCGCGGAACCCACGCGCGTTCCATCGCGACCCGATCACCGTCGCCGACGTGCTGAATTCGCGGATGATCGCCTATCCCTTCCGGGTGCTGCAATGCTGCCTGGTGACGGATGGCGGCGGCGCGCTGATCCTGACCACGGCCGAACGCGCGCGGGATTTGCCCGCTCGCCCGGTCTATATCCTGGGCAGCGGCGAGAGCGTCGAAACCCCGATGGTAAGCCAGATGGCCGACTTCACCTCCTCCCGCGCCTTCCGGGTGGCCGGGCAGGAAGCCTTCCGCATGGCCGGCATCGCGCACGGAGATGTCGACCATCTCATGATCTACGATGCTTTCGCCCACCTGCCGCTCTACGGGCTGGAGGATCTAGGCTTCGTCGGGCGCGGCGAGGCGGCGGGCTTCATCGCGGAGCGCAACACCGCCCCGGGCGGGAAGCTGCCGCTCAATACCAATGGCGGCGGCCTCTCCTATACCCACACCGGCATGTACGGCATGTTCGCGCTACAGGAAAGCGTGCGCCAGCTCCGGGGAACAGCGCCGGCCCAGGTGCCCGGCGCCAAGATCTCGGTCTGCCACGGGGTCGGCGGCATGTTTGCCGCGAGCGGCACGGTCGTGCTCGGTAACGAGCCCGGCTGAGCCGCTTGCCGCCGCCGGGCCGTGGCTTTCGCTATCTTGGAATTAGATAATTCGTATCAGGTAAAACCGCTTTCTGCGATTGCCAGACCCTCTTAGCCTTGACCGCCGCCGGTGACGGAAAAGCGGCGCGGCGACATCCGGGGCGGTCCGGTTCGGGAGGAAGTCCATGCAGCTTACGAACGGCTTGATGCAGCGCCTGACGCTCAGGCACCCGATCATCCAGGCGCCCATGGCCGGCGGCGGCGATACGCCGGATCTGGTGGTCGCCGTCTGCGAAGCCGGCGCGCTCGGCTGTATCGGCGCTTCCTACCTCGCACCCGCCCAGATCGGCGAGGTTTCGCGGATGGTGCGGGCGCGGACGTCGGGCGCCTTCGGCATCAATCTCTTTGCGCCGCTGCCCGCCCCGGACCAGGCGAATGACCTGCGCCCGGCGATGGACCGGGTGGCGCCGTTCTACGCCGAGCTTGGCTTGCCGCCGCCAGCCGTTCCGACCGTCCAAAGCCTCCCCTTCAATGAACAGATCGGCGTTGCCCTGGAGAGCGGGGCTTCGGTCTTCAGCTTCACCTTCGGCATTCTGCCGCCGGACGCGATCGTGACGATCAAGGCGCGCGGGCTGTTCCTGATGGGGACGGCAACGACCGTCGAGGAGGCGGTGGCGCTCCAGCAGGCGGGGGTCGATGCGATCGTCGCGCAGGGCAGCGAAGCCGGCGGCCACCGCGGAACCTTCCTGGGCGATTTCGACCGGGCGATGGTGGGGACGCTCGCGCTCGTCCCGCAGATCGTCGATGCCGTCCGGGTTCCGGTGGTGGCTTCGGGGGGAATCATGGATGGGCGCGGCATCGCGGCCGCCTTGGCCCTGGGCGCCAGCGCCGTGCAGATGGGCACCGCCTTCCTGACCTGCGACGAGGCCGGCGTCCCGAATGCCTATAAAGAGGAAATCCTTCGCGCCAGCGAGCACGAAACCCGCCTGACGCGGGCTTTCTCCGGCCGTCCGGCGCGGGGGATCGTCAATCGCTTCATGACGGAAATCGATCCGCTCGACGCGCGCCCCGCGATCCTCCCCTTCCCGCTGCAAAACGCGCTGACGCGGCCGCTCCGCACGGCCGCCGCGAAACAGGAACGGGCCGAGTATCTGTCGCTTTGGGCCGGCCAGGGCATTCGCATGGCACGCCGCCAATCGGGCGGAGCACTCGTCGCACGGCTGGCAGATGAGACCGAGGCGGCCCTCCGCCGCCTGATAGATCTCCGTTCAGCCGACGCCGAATGAACCGCGCCGCCACGGGCAATCCTTTGATCCGCGCCTTTCGCGAAGGGTCCGATAGCTTTCATCCAGTGGGATGCGGAGGGACCCTTCAGACCGTCCGCTGCCGCGCCGCAAAACGGCGGAACGCATCATCCGAGTTGTAATGCGGGCAGCGGCGGCAGACCTTTCTCTATGAAAAACTCGCTAACTCTTTTGTGTGCGATTGTTAAATTTTCGACCCGGTGTTCCATAATAGACTCAGATTCAACACAGGCCACCATAACAACCATCATTAGCTGCCAACACAGTGAGTTGCAGGCTTCAATAAATTTACGTTTTGGGATCGACGATATCTGAATAGTGAGGTCGGCTGATGATTTTAGTCGCAGACAGCGACTATTAATATCTTTATCATTGAATGTCCTTATAGTTGTAGAGTGAGCAAATAAATTTCTTATTTTATTAATGACTAAAAGATCACTTCTCATATCTGGTATAAGTAGGCCAAGAATATGGCAAATCCTAATCTTGGAGTTAAAATTAGCAAGTGGGCCATATCCATCAAAAATTTCTTTGAGATCAGACATATTAGGGTCTACTCGAAATCTACATATAATAGAAATTCTTAAATAATAATCTATAAGGCTCGTTGCTAGTATTATGACGTTAGTCTCGTTTATCTCATCTGAAATAAACGAGAATCTTCCATCTTCGAGGGCGTTAACCAGGGGTTTCATATATTCTTCGAGAGGAACGCCACCGGTCTTTGCGCCCTTCATGCGTGGCTCCGCAGGAATGCCTGATGGTTTGGGCGGACGCTTTGACATCGTGACGTTCCTTCAATGGCTACCGGGAGACGGGCGACAGCCGCAGTCTCGATGCACTCCTATTGAGGCTCCTTCAGACAGCCCATATAACCGCTGTGCGTCGCCCCGATTACGCGCACCATTTTCTAATATGAAATTTAACTTTTCGTCCATCGCTGTTGGGCCGTACTCCTAAACAAGGATTCCGAGCGCGAACGAGACACAAGAACGGAACAGAACTCCGTACGGGGCCACGCTGCTGCTGGCGGCGCTGCCCGAGCGGGCGATCGATGGGATCG
>CALCYJ010000242.1 GCA_937905845.1 uncultured Rhodospirillales bacterium | reverse complement strand
CAGGCCCCAGAAAGTGCCGAGCAGGCCGAGAAAGATCATCAGGCCGATCAGGTAGCGGGCGAGATCGCGCGATTCGTCAAGGCGCGCGCTGATCGAATCGAGCAGCGAGCGGGCCGAGAGCGCCGACAGGCTGAAGCGGCCCGAGCGCTCTCCCAACATGGTCGCCATTGGGGCCAAAAGGCGCGGCTGCCTGGCCGGGGGCTGCCCGGTTTCCTGGTAATCGGCGAGCCAGGCAACCTCGCGGCGCAGGCTGAAGACCTGGCGGAAGATATAGATCACGCCCAGAACCGCGACGCCGACAATCAGGCCGTTGAGCGCCGGGTTGGCGGCAAAAACATGCTTGAGCGGCGTCATCAGCGCCGCCGCCACCACCAGCACGATGGCGAGAAACAGCGCCATGCGCGTCAGATACCGCTGCGGCCATCTCATCGTGGCGATCTCCCTCAAGAATGACGCGATCGTCCCCGCGCCGGTCTATCGGCGGGAATCCGATCGCCGGAGCCCCGTCGCTTGCCGAAAGCGGGTGCCACTTTCCCGGACCCGGCGCCTGCCGTCAATCCCGTCGCGTCTTGAGGCCCCATTCCGGTCTCAGGGATTCCGGTCTCAGGGATTCAGGCCTCAGGGATTCAGGCCTCAGGGCCGCGAGGGCAGCACGTCGACCCGGTCGGGGTGGGCCCGGCCGCCGGTATTGCCAAGCGAGCTCATGTCGATGCGGAGGCTCGGGATGCCGTGCGCCACGAGAAAGGTCCGCACCGCCAGCGCCCGCGCCAGCGCCAGCCGCCGGGCGCCGCTGATACTGTCGGCGCCGCTGGCATAGGCATTGAGCTGGAGCCGCGTCGTGGCATCGGCAAGCCGCGCCGCCAGCGCGCTCAGGTGGTGCTCGGCGTCCGGCGACAGCGCCGTGCTGTTGACGGCGAAATCAAGGGTGAGGGGAAGAGGCGCCGACCCGGCCGGGGCGTGGGCCTTTGCTGGGGCGGTGGCCTTCGCCGGGGCGGTAGCTTTTGCCGGAGCGGCCAGGCCGACCGCGCCGCGCAAGGTCGGGCTTGCCGATGCCACCGCCGCGGCGACCGGTGGGGCGTTCTCCGCCTGCACCGCGCGGCTTGGGGCGGGATGAGCGGACTTTGCGGATTTGACGGGCTTTGTCGGTTTGGCGGGCCTCGCCGGTGCGGCCTTGGCCGCGCGGTGATGCGTCGGCGCCGGCGGGCGGTGGAGGGCCGCGCGGCGCGCCGGGTGGGGGAGGGGATGCCTCTGTGGCCGATGGAGATGGATCGCGCCTGGCGCCGCCGGCGGGCCGGCCGACGGGCCCAAGGCATCGAGGGCGCCGGGATTGACCTCGACTTCCGGTCCGTTGCGGCTCTGGCCGATCACGATCGTGTCCTGTGCCCGGGCTTTCGGCGTCCCGGGCGCGGCCCAGCCGAGCCAGGCGGCGCCGAGGGCAAGCATTGCCAGCCGGCCGAGGCGGCGGCCACGACGCGCCATCCCGTGCCGTCCGGCCTTCCGTCCTTTCCCGCGGCGCAGCGCGGCGCTAGCGTTCAGTGACACGGCTTCTCATCCCTTCAGCCGGATTGCGCCATCGCCGATCCGCTGCGGCGGTGTCTTGGGCGCTATCGGCAGTTCCGCGCCGACAATAATGAGACGGGAGAGTATGGACAACCGCTTTGACGGGGCGGTGCTTCAGCCGGGCCGCGCCGCCGCCTGGCGCTGCGTCCGGCGCAGCAGATCGCCGAGCGGGGCGAACAGCTTGTCGTTGGCCGCGAGAATATGGCCCGACGCCGCCGCGTCCTCGCCGCCGGCCAGGCTGCCGACCATCCCGCCCGCCTCGCGCACGATGACGATGCCGGCGCAGATGTCCCAGGAACTCAGGTCCCATTCCCAGAAGCCCTCGTAGCGCCCCGCCGCGACATAGGCGAGATCGAGCGCCGCGGCGCCGTAGCGCCTCACCCCCGCAACCTCGGGCATGAGGGCGGCCAGTTCCCGCAGCGTGCGCTCGCAATCGCCGCGGCCAAGGTGCGGCAGGCCGGTGGCGATCAGCGCCTCCGAAAGCTTCGAGCGCGCCGAAACCCGCAGCCGGCGGTCGTGGAGATAGGCGCCCTGGCCCTTCTCGGCGGCGAAGAGTTCGTCCTTGATCGGATCGTAGATGACGCCCGCGATCGGCTCGCCGGCGCTCTCGACGCCGATCGAAATGGCGAAATGCGGCAGGCCGTGCAGGAAATTGGTGGTGCCGTCGAGCGGATCGACGACCCAGACCGGCTGGTCGTCCCGGCCCCTGAGGACACCGGATTCCTCCAGCCGCAGGCCCCAGTCGGGCCGGGCGCGGTGCAATTCCTCACGCAGCACCTTCTCGGCTCTGAGATCGGCGGCGGAGACGAAATCCGCCGGCCCCTTGCGCGAGACCTGAAGCTGCTCGACCTCGCCGAAGTCGCGCACCAGGCTACGGGCCGCCTTGCGCGCGGCGGCGGCCATGACGTTGAGGAGAGCGGAACGCAATGCCATCAAAAGCCTCTAAGGTTTGGCGCGGCGGGCGCGCCGGCATCGCGATATCGGCGCCGCCAGCCGGATCGGGCCCATGCTCTAGCAATCTTCCGCGGCGCTGGCAATCGCGGCATTGAAGGCGCGCACCGCAGCGGCGGGGCCGGCGGCATGGTTCCAGATCCCGCCCGCAACGGCGAGGAAATCCGCGCCGGACCTGACCAGGGGAGCGCAATTTTCCGCCGTGATGCCGCCAATTGCCACACAGGGGATGGTGAAGATCTCGCTCCACCATTCGAGGATTTCCAGCTCGGCCGTGGCCTTCGCCGCCTTGGTTGCGGTGGGGAAGAAGGCGCCGAAGGCGACATAATCGGCGCCCGATTCGCCCGCTTCCATGGCGAGATGGCGGGAATCATGACAGGTCACGCCGATGGTGGCATCCGCCCCCACCAGGCTACGCGCCGTGGCGTAATCGCCATCCTCCTGGCCGATATGGACGCCGTCGGTGCCGAGGGACGCGGCAAGATCGGGGCGGTCGTTGAGGATGAAGGCGACGCCGCGCGCGCGCGTCAGCGGCATCAGCTTGTCGACGGCACGGCGCACCGTATCGTCGTCGGCATCCTTCAACCTGAGCTGCATCGCCGCCACGTCGCCGGCATCGAGGGCTGCCGCCAGCGCCTCGGCGAAAGGCGCAAGCTCGAAGGCCGGCGGCGTGATGAGATAGAGGCGCGTGGCGGGTTGCCGGTCCGCCGGCGCCTTGGCCGCCGGCGCCCTGCTTGCCGGCTCCCCTCCAGCGGGCGCGGGGCTCACGCCTGCCCTTTGTAGATGCGCACCAGCGTATCGAGCATTTCCAGCGCCTGCGCGCGGGGACGCTGGAAGGTATTGCGGCCGATGATCGAGCCGTTGCCGCCGCCCTTGGCGATGGCGCGGGCGTCGTCATAGATCGAATCCTCTCCCTTGGCGGCGCCGCCGGAGAAAATCACCACGCGACGGCCGTTGAAGGCGGATTGCATGACATGCGCGACGCGGGCGGCCTGGCTCGAAAGATCGATCTTCTGCGCCTCGTAGACCTTCTTGGCCTCGGCCTGCTCGAGATAGGCGCTCGGCAGCTTGACCTTGATGATATGGGCGCCGAGGAGGGCGGCGATATGGGCGGCATAGGCGCAGACATCCATCGCCGTCTCGCCATCCTTGCTGAGCGCGCCGCCGCGCGGGTACGACCAGATGACGACCGCAAGCCCGTAGGCCTTGGCTTCCTCGGCCAGCTCGCGCACCGTCTCGATCATGTCATAGGCGGCATCCGATCCGGGATAGAGCGTGAATCCCACCGCCTGGACGCCGAGCCTGAGCGCATCCATCACCGAGGCGGTGACCGCCTGGGTCGGCGCGTCCTTTTCGCGGGAAAGCGAATTGGCGGAATTCATCTTCAGGATCAGCGGCACCTGGCCCGCGAACGTGTCGGCGCCGGCTTCGAGAAGCCCGAGGGGTGCTGCAAAGGCATTGAGGCCGGCGTCGATGGCGAGCTGGAAATGGTAATGCGGATCATAGGCCGGCGGATTGGGCGCAAACGAGCGCGCCGGCCCATGCTCGAAGCCCTGATCGACCGGCAGGATCACCATTTTGCCGGTGCCGCCGAGCCGTCCGTTCATCAGAATCCGGGTGAGGTTGGCCTTGGTGCCGGGATTGTCGCTCTCGTACCAGGACAGGATCTCGCGGACCTTGCGGGTGAGCTTCATGGGAAGACCTCTTGGTTATGCGGAGAGATGCGATTGCGATCGGAATGGGGGCCGGGGCGTCTCAAGTGCATTCCAGCGCCTGCACGCCCGGCAGCGCCTTGCCCTCCAGCCATTCCAGGAAGGCGCCGCCCGCGGTCGAGACATAGGAGAATTCGTCGGCAACGCCCGCGTGGCGCAAAGCGGCCACCGTGTCGCCGCCGCCCGCTACCGTCAGAAGGCGGCCCGAGGCGGTCAGCGCCGCCGCGGTGCGCGCCACCGTCACCGTGCCGGCGTCGAAGGGCGGCGTCTCGAAGGCGCCGAGCGGCCCGTTCCAGACCAGGGTGCGGCAGGCCGCGAGGTTATGGCCGAGCGTTGCCGCCGCCACCGGCCCGATATCGAGGATCATCTGGTCGGCCGCAACCTTGTCCACCGGCACCACCTTGGTCGCGACGCCGCGCTTGAACTCGCGCGCCACCACCACATCGTCGGGCAGGACGATGGTACAGCCGGCAGCCTCCGCCTTCGCCATGATGTCGCGGGCGGTCGCGGCGAGATCGCGCTCGCACAGGCTCCGCCCGACCTCGAAGCCGCGGGCGAAGAGGAAGGAATTGGCCATGCCACCGCCGATGATCAGCCGATCGACCTTCGCCAGCAGATTACCGAGCAGCGCGAGCTTGGTCGAGACCTTGGCGCCGCCGACCAGCGCCGCCACCGGATGCTGCGGCCGCTCGAGGGCGGCGTTGAGGTGCTTGATCTCCACTTCCATGTTGCGCCCCGCCGCCGCCGGCAACAGATGCGCCAGCCCCTCGGTCGAGGCATGGGCGCGGTGGGCGCAGGAAAAGGCGTCGTTGACATAGAGATCGCCCTGCGCTGCCAGCGCCCGGGCGAAGGCCGGATCGTTCGCCTCCTCGCCGGCATGGAAGCGGGTATTTTCCAGCACCGCGACGCCGCCGTCCCTGAGCCGGTCGACCGCGCGCGCCGCCGTCACGCCGATGCAGTCGCCGGCGAAGGCGACCGGCTGGCCCAGCGCCGTGGCAAGCACGCTCACCACCGGCTCAAGCGACATTTCCGCCACCGGCCTGCCCTCGGGCCGGCCGAAATGCGACAGGACCACCACGCGGGCGCCTTTGCGCGCCAGCTCATGCAGGGTCGGCAGGGTGCGGCTGATGCGCAGATCGTCCGCCACCTTGCCGTCCTTCATCGGGACATTCAGATCGACCCGTACCAGGACCCGTTTGCCCGTGACATCAAGATCGTCGAGCGTCCGCAATGCGGGCATGATCCTCGTCTCCTCTGGAACCGCGCCTGACGCTCAGCCGAGCCGGCCCATCGCGGCCGCCGTGTCCAGCATGCGGTTGGAGAAGCCCCATTCATTGTCGTACCAGGCCAGCACCCGCACCAGCCGCTTATCCACGACCTGCGTCTGGGTCAGATCGAAGGTAGAAGAGGCGGGATTGTGGTTGAAGTCGATGGAGACCAGCGGCCCGTCACAGGTTTCGAGAATGCCCTTGAGCCGGTTGCCGGCCGCGCGCTTCACCGCCTCGTTCACCTGTTCCGCATCGGTGTCGCGGGCGGCCGAGAAGACGAGGTCGATCATCGAGACGTTCGGGGTCGGCACCCGCACCGAGGTCCCGTCGAGCCGCCCCTTCAGTTCGGGCAGAACCAGGGCGACGGCCCGGGCGGCGCCGGTCGAGGTCGGGATGATCGATTGCGTGGCGGCGCGCGCCCGGCGCAGATCCTTGTGCAGCGTGTCCTGCACCGGCTGATCCCCCGTATAGGCGTGCACCGTCGTCATATAGCCGCGCTCGATCCCGACCGCCTCGTGCAGCACCTGCGCCACCGGCGCCAGGCAGTTGGTGGTGCAGGAGGCGTTGGAGACGATGGTGTGGCTCGCGTTCAGCGTGGCGTGATTGACGCCGTAGACGATGGTGGCATCGGCCTTCTCTCCGGGGGCGGAAACCAGCACCCGCCGGGCGCCGGCCTCAAGATGCGCCGCCGCCTGGTCGCGGGCGGTGAAGAGGCCGGTGCATTCCAGCGCGACATCGACGCCGAGCGCCTTCCAGGGCAGCTTGGCCGGGCTGCGTTCCGCTGTCACCTTGATCGGTCCGGTGCCGATATCCATCCAGTCAGGGCCGGTCGTCACGCTGCCGGGGAAGCGGCCGTGCACCGAATCATGGCGCAGGAGGTGGGCGTTCGTCTCCACCGGGCCCAGATCGTTGATCCCCACCACGACGATATCGTCGCGCCCCGATTCGTGCAGGGCACGCAGCACCAGGCGGCCGATCCGGCCAAAACCGTTGATGGCGACACGAACAGGCATGATCCCCTCCGCTATGCCGGACAAAGCCGCCGCCGCGCGCGGCACCGCACAGCATCCATTCCGGCGTCTTGAAATTCGGTGTCCGTTCATAAAGCCAATCGCCCGCCCTGGCAAGGCGCCGCGTTGCCGTGGGCGGGCCGGCCGGCCTTCGCCGCATCGGGTCCGATCGGCGAGAACGAAAGCTCAGAGCCGGGCTTTGGCCGCCGCAATCACGGCATCGGCGGTGATGCCGAATTGCCGGTAAAGTTCGTCGGCCGGGGCGGACGCGCCGAAACCCTGCATGCCGACGAAGCCGCCGCGCTCGCCGATCAGCCCTTCCCACCCTTGGCGGATGCCGGCCTCGATGGCGATGCGCACCGTACCGGCGCCGAGTATCGTCGCCTGGTAGGCGGCGGGCTGCTCGGCGAACAGCTCGAGACAGGGGGCGGAGACGACGCGGGTGGCGATGCCGTCTGATTCGAGCCGGGCCTGTGCCGCCAGCGCGATCTCGACCTCAGAGCCGGTGGCGATCAGGCTCACGGTCGCCGCGCCGGCCGCGCCGGCCGTGCCGGCTTTGGCGGGGCGGAGTTCGTAGGCGCCGCGGGCCGAGAGGTTCTCCGCCTCCTCGCGCAGGCGCACGGCGGGGAGATCCTGACGGCTCAGCGCCAGGAGCGAGGGGCACTCGCGCGAGGCGAGGGCAAGCGCCCAGCATTCCGCCGTCTCGATCGCATCGGCCGGACGGAAGACATGGAGGCCCGGAATGGCGCGGAGCGCCGCCAGATGCTCCACCGGCTGGTGCGTCGGGCCGTCCTCGCCAAGCCCGATGGAATCATGGGTCATGACATAGATCACCCGCTGGCGCATCAGCGCGGCCAGGCGGATCGCCGGCCGGCAGTAATCGGTGAAGACCAGGAACGTGCCGCCATAGGGGATGATGCCGCCGTGCAGCGCCATGCCGTTCATCGCCGCCGCCATGCCGTGCTCGCGCACGCCGTAATGGATATAGCGGCCGCCATAGGCGCCGGGCCCGACCGGCTGCATCTCCTGGGTCTTTGTATTGTTCGAGCCGGTGAGATCGGCCGAACCGCCGATCATTTCAGGCACCAGCGGATTGATCACTTCGAGCGCCATCTGCGAGGCCTTGCGCGTCGCCCATTTCGGCCGCTCGGCGGCAAGCTTCGCCTTGTAGGCGGCGAGCGCGGCATCGAGGCCGGCCGGCAGATCGCCCGCCTGCGCCGCAAGGAAAGCCGCCCTTGCCGCCGGCGCGGCCGCGGCAAGCCGGTCCCGCCATCCGTTCGCCTGAGGCAGGCAGCGGCGTCCGGCACTGCGCCAGGCGGTGAGCACGGGTGCCGGCACCTCGAAGGGCGGCGCGCTCCAGCCCAGCGTCACCCGCGCCGCCGCCACTTCGGCCGCGCCCAGCGCCGAGCCATGGGTCGCGGCGGTGCCTTGCTTGTTCGGGGCGCCACGGCCGATCACCGTGCGGCAGGCGATGAGGGAGGGACGCTCGGCCGTCTGCGCGGCTTGCAGGGCGGCGGCGACCGCCGCCGGATCGTGGCCGTCCACCGCCCGCACCGCCCAGCCGGCGGCGGCAAAGCGCGCCTGCTGGTCGTCGGAGGAGGCAAGCGCGACCGGGCCGTCGATGGAAATGCCGTTATCGTCGAACAGCACGATCAGCCGGTTGAGCCGGAGATGGCCGGCAAGCGCGATCGCCTCCTGGGAGATCCCTTCCATGAGACAGCCATCGCCGGCGATCACATAGGTGCGGTGATCGACCAGCGCGTCGCCGAACCGGGCATTGAGCAGCCGCTCCGCCAGCGCCATGCCGACGGCATTGGCCAGGCCCTGGCCGAGCGGGCCGGTGGTGGTCTCGATCCCCGCCAGATGGCCGTGCTCGGGATGGCCCGCCATGGCGCTGCCCCATTGGCGGAAGCGCTTGATCTGCGCCATGTCGGCGCCGGGATAGCCGAGCAGATGCAGCAATGCGTAAAGCAGCATCGACCCATGGCCGGCCGAAAGGACGAACCGGTCACGATCGGGCCAAGCGGGATCTTCCGGATCGAACTTCAGAAATTGGGTGAAAAGAACCGTGGCCGCGTCGGCCATGCCCATCGGCATGCCGGGATGGCCGGAATTGGCCGCCTGCACCGCGTCCATCGCCAGCGCGCGGATGGCATTGGCCATCTCGCCGTGCGCCGGCGGCGCCGCAAGCGTCTTCGAGCCGACGACACTCATGGGCAATCCTCTGGTGAAGCGTTAGAACGCCGAAAAATCAAACCAATCCTGAAAGTGCCGGCACTATGGCGAAAAACGCTGCGGACAATGCGCGCCGAGAGCGTCCTTAAAGCGGGATTCAAGGCAAAATGCGCGGAAATCGCGATCACGGAAGCGAGAATTTCCGGCGCGGCAAAAATGACCGGCGGCGATGCCCCCGTCAACCGCTCATTTCCCGTCTTTTTGGGTGATTGACGGCTCCCGTTCGCCGATCGTATCCTGGCACCGCAAGAAGATCGTCTAAATGCCTTGATCGACTGCGGGAATGGCAACCGGAGCATCGTCGTTTCGATCTTGTGAAGCGGGAGCCTTTTGGCGATTAAGGCGTCTGGAGCAGGGGCCCGGGAAACCGACGGTCGAAGAATGGCGGACCGGATGAGCGGCGGCGAAGCGACGCGCGAGCGGCTGGAACGGGTGGTGGCCCATCTCGAGGCGCTGGTGGAAAAAGACAGCGCTCCCGAGGCGGTACGCCTGCGCGAGGAACTGGCCGCGGCCGAGGTGGAGCGGACCCGTCTGAAGGCGCAGCACGAGACGGCGGCCCGCAGGCTTGACGCGGCGATCGTACAGCTCCGGGGCTTGCTTGGCGAGCCGTGAGGGGACAATGGCCAATGGGACGACGGCTCCCGGGACGGTGGCTCCCGGGATTGAGGCCCGGGCGCGGCGAATGCCGCGTACCGAGGAGCGGCGCGCCATGGCCGAGGTGAAGGTTGCCGTCAACGGGCACCAATATCTCATCGGCTGCGCCGCCGGCGAAGAGGAACGGCTGGCCCATCTCGCCACCGCCCTCGATCACCGGGTGAGCGAGCTTGTCGCCCGCGTCGGACAGCCCGGCGAAGCCAGGCTCCTGGTGATGGCGGCGCTCACCCTGGCCGACGATCTCGCCCAGGCGCTGGAGGAAAAGGCGGCTCTTAACGCCGAAGTGGCGGCGCTGCAAGGGGCGGCGGAAGTCGCCGGCGGGCAGGTCGCGGCGGAAAGCGAGGCCGGCCTTCTGATCCTGGCATCCAGGCTCGAAGCGATCGCCGCCCGCCTGGACAATCCCTGACCCGGACAATCCCTGACCCGGACAATCCCTAACCAAGGCGAGCGCGCTTCCCGGTCCGGGAAACGCTCTCAACCTCTTGTTTCGTAGCTGATTATCCTTATCGGAAAAGTGCGAGCACTTTTCCGATAAGGATATGCATCAGAACAACGGCCTCAGAGCCTTTCACGATTCTATCCGATCGTGAAAGGCTCTTGTCTCAGGCCGCGCTCTGGCTCCGCTTCTGGCGACGCCGGAAGAAGGCCAGGCCGGCAAGACCGGTTCCCAGCAGCGCAAGCGTACCGGGTTCGGGAACGCCGATCGGCGTGATGACGACGCCGCTCGTCAGGAGGTCCAACGACAGATAGGCGCCGATCTGCTCCCGATCATCATAGAACACTTCGATCGAATTCACGCCGGCCGGCAGGACGGCGGAGGTGAAATCGACGTTCGTCACGGCATGGATGCCCGGGTTCGATCCGATCAGAATGCCGTCGACATAGATGAAGGAATCATCGTCCGATCCGAGTTGAAATTCGACCGCCTCCGCCGCCGACAAGGTGAAAGTGCCGGTGAAGACGGCGGTCTCGAATTCCGTGGCGTCGTTCGTTCCCGTGCTGTTCGGCGCATACATGTTGCTGCTATAGGGCAGCGAGATGGTTCCGCTGCCGGTCGCCGTCACATTGGAATTGAGGGATGGACTCCACCACGTAATCTCGTTGGTGCCCGGATTGACGTCTGGAGTGGAACCCCCGGTGGAGACCGGTAGCCCGTTCGGCCCCAGTGTGCTGCCAAGCAGCACGGTTGGCGTCGGCCCGGGGAAATCGGGATCCGTACCACCAGCCACCTCGAAATACTGGGCGGAAAGCGTCGCGGTGACGGGGCTCGCCTGAGCGGCGCTCCAGCCGAACAACGAGGCGACCGCGAAAGCACTGAACCCAAGAAGCAACGGGAAGCGTGGCGACATTCGGGAATCCCCCACGTTCGAATACCTTTGCAGGATCAGGTACAGGACACAGCAAAAATCGAGCCAGCTTTTTGATGGAATTAATGGATGAAAACGAACTGGTCAGGCGGCAATTACCCAAAATCTGTAAAACTTATCGACAGGGGTGTAAAATTTTTCGCCGCCACAGGGCGTCTGATGCCAATGTCTGGGCGCAAGACGGCACGAGGCCCTATCGACCGGCCGGACCAAGCCGCCCGACATGCTATCCCGGTCCGGATCGTCCCCGAGCGAGCGCGGGCGGCGCCCAGGTCCAACGAGGCAATACTTCTTTATCGATATGCGCTAAGATCGGCGCCGGACGGTAAGCTGCCCGGTGCGTTAGGCACAACATCCCCGGGGCCAATGATTCATCCTTGGGAGCTGTCCCTGGTTGCGGCCGTGGCCACAGCCACACGGCACCCACCTGGTTCACCAGGCCACGGAGGGATCGTCATCGCCGACGGCCATGGCGGCCCCGTCCACTTTATCTGTTCGCCCGCGTCCTGGGGCGGTTGAGCGATGCCGGCGCCGGGCCGGCGGAAGATTGAGCAGGCCATGGCGGAGACGAGCGGCGTTGCGGCGGCCAAGCAGGCGCTTCGCCCCCTTGCCCGTGAGCGGCGGCGGCAGGCGGCGGCAGCGGCGCCCGAGGCTTCCACCCGGGCGGCGGCGCATTTCATGGCGGCGCTGGCGCCGGCCGCCGGCCTCGTGGTGGCGGTCTATTGGCCGCAGGACGAGGAAATGGATACGCAGCCGCTTGTGACGGCACTCGCCGCCGCCGGCTGTACCGTGGCACTGCCGGTGATTATGGCGAAAGCGCTGCCGCTGACGTTTCGCGCCTATGCGCCGGGAGACCCGCTGAATGTCGGCCGCTACGGTATCGCGGTGCCGGTGCCCGAGGCGGCCATCGTCATGCCGGCGCTGCTGGCGGTGCCGCTGCTGGCCTTCGATGGCGCCGGGCACAGGCTCGGGAACGGCGGCGGCTATTACGACCGGACGCTGCGGGCGCTGCGCCGTAGGCCGCGGGTAGAGCCTGCGGACTATGTGAGGCCGGTCGCGGTCGGCTATGCCTATGAATGCCAGGAATGGCCGGCGTTGCCGGGCGAGCCTCTGGACGAGGCGCTGGACTGGATCGTGAGCGAGGCGAAGGCGAGGAAGATCGCGTGAGAATACTCTATTTCGGCGATGTGGTGGGCCGCTCGGGGCGTGACGCGCTTCTGACGGCGCTGCCCGATCTGCGGCGGCGCCTGGCGCTCGATTTCGTGGTGGTGAACGGCGAGAATGCCGCCGCGGGCTTTGGCATCACGGGCAAGATCTGCGCCGAGTTCTATGCCGCCGGCGTCGATGTCGTGACGCTCGGCAACCATTCGTGGGACCAGCGCGAGACGCTCGGCTATATCGACGGCGATCCCCGGCTGCTCCGTCCGCACAATTACCCGAAGGGAACGCCCGGGCGCGGCGTGGGCACGTTCAGCA
>CALCYJ010000241.1 GCA_937905845.1 uncultured Rhodospirillales bacterium | reverse complement strand
GCGGCGATCAATGCCGTCCGCGTCGACCGGCCGGCGGCGCTGCGCAGCAACCCGACCTATCACAAGGGCAATCCTTCGGATTCGCCGATCCTCATCCTGGCGCTGACCTCCGACACTTTGAGCCAGGGCGAACTTTACGACGCGGCGACGACGGTGCTGGAACAGAAGCTCTCGCAGGTCGACGGGGTGGGCGAGGTCGATGTCGGCGGCAGTTCGCTGCCGGCCGTGCGCGCCGAGCTGAACCCGAGCGCGCTGTTCAAATACGGCATCGGGCTCGAAGATGTCCGCGCGGCGCTTTCCGCCGCCAATGCCCACAGCCCCAAGGGCTCGATATCGCAGGGCGGCGACGCCTATCAGATCTATGCCAACGACCAGGCGCGCACGGCGGATCAGTACCGCTCGCTGATCGTCGCCTATCGCAGCGGCGCGCCGGTAAGGCTGTCCGACGTGGCGGAGGTGGAGAATTCGGTCGAGAACATCCGCAACGCCGGGCTTGCCAACGGCAAGCAGGCGGTTCTGGTCATCCTGCGCCGGCAGCCCGGGGCCAATATCATCGATACCGTCGATCGGGTGCGGGCGCTGCTGCCGCAGCTTCAGGCCTCGATCTCTCCCGCCATCGACATCACGGTCGCGCTCGACCGTTCGACCACCATCCGCGCTTCCCTCAACGACGTCGAGCTGACGCTGCTGATCTCCATCGTGCTGGTGATCCTGGTGGTCTTCGCCTTCCTGCGCAATCTGCGGGCAGCCCTGGTGCCGAGCGTCGCGGTGCCGGTATCGCTGATCGGCACGTTCGGCGTCATGTATCTCCTGGGCTACAGTCTCGACAATCTCTCGCTCATGGCGCTCACCATCGCGACCGGCTTCGTCGTCGACGACGCGATCGTCATGCTGGAGAACATCTCGCGCCATATCGAGGAGGGCATGCCGCGCTTCCAGGCCGCGCTTCAGGGCGCGCGCGAGGTCGGCTTCACCGTCGTCTCCATGAGTCTGTCGCTGGTCGCGGTCTTTCTGCCGATCATCCTCATGGGCGGCATCGTCGGACGCCTGTTCCGGGAATTCGCCATCACGCTCTCCATCGCCGTTCTGATGTCGCTCGTCGTCTCGCTGACCACCACGCCGATGATGTGCGCGCTGGTGCTGACCCCCGACGGGGCGGCAAAGCCGCCGGGCCGCCTGTCGCGGCGCGTCGGTCGAGGGTTCGACGCCCTGCTCAGGGGCTACGACCGCACGCTTAGCTGGGCGCTCGATCATCCCCGCACCATCGTTCTGATCCTGTTCGGAACGCTCTGCCTCAATCTCTATCTCTATATCATCGTGCCCAAAGGGTTCTTTCCGCAGCAGGATACCGGGCGCCTGATCGGCGGCCTTCAGGCCGACCAGAGCATTTCCTTCCAGCTCATGAAGAAGAAGCTGACCCAGTTCGTCACCATCGTCGGCAAGGACAAGGCAGTGGCAAGCGTCGTCGGCTTCACCGGCGGCGGCCAGACCAACGGCGGCTTCGTCTTCGTGTCGCTGAAGCCGCTTTCGGAGCGCAAGCTCTCGGCCGACCAGGTGATCGTGCGCCTGCGCCATGCGCTCTCCAGCGTGCCGGGCGCGGCCCTGTTCCTGCAAGCGGTGCAGGACATCCGCGTCGGCGGCCGCGCCAGCAACGCCGAATATCAATATACGCTCGAGGACGACAATCTGGCGGAACTCTACGAATGGACGCCGAAGATCGTGCAGGCGTTGCAGCACAACCAGATCCTTACCCAGGTCAATTCCGACCAGCAGGAAAACGGCCTGGAAACCGATCTCGTCATCGACCGTTCGACCGCGGCGCGCCTCGGCCTCAATGCGAGCCAGATCGACAATACCCTCTATGACGCCTTCGGTCAGCGGCTGGTCTCGACCATCTTCAATCCGCTCAACCAGTACCATGTCGTCATGGAGGTGGCGCCCAAGTTCTGGCAGAGCCCGGAGACGCTGAAGGACATCTATGTCAGTGCTGCCGGCGGCGCGGTCGGCGGCGTGGATTCGAGCAGCGCGCCGCCCGGTACCGTCACCTCGCCTACGAGCAGCGTCACGGCGTCGGCGGCGGCCGAGGATGCCGCGCGCAACCTGAGCACCAACGCCTTGGCCGCCAGCGGCAAGATCAGCCCCTCCACCGGGGCGGCGGTAGCCACGGCGAGCGAGACGATGATCCCGCTTGCAGCCTTCAGCCATTTCGGCCCCGGCAAGACGCCGCTCGCCATCAACCACCAGGGTCAGTTCGCCGCCACCACCATTTCCTTCAACCTGGCGCCGGGACATTCCCTGAGCGATGCCGTCACCATCGTCAACCGCGCGATGAGCGACATCGGCGTACCCGCCACCGTCCATGGCAGCTTCCAGGGTACGGCCGCGGCTTTCACCCAGTCGCTCGCCAACGAGCCCTACCTCATCCTGGCGGCGCTGGTCGCGGTCTATGTCGTGCTCGGCATCCTCTATGAGAGCTACGTCCATCCCATCACCATCCTCTCGACGCTCCCCTCCGCCGGGGTCGGCGCGGTGCTCGCACTCATGGCGGTCAATACCGAGTTCAGCATCATCGCGCTGATCGGCGTCATCCTTCTCATCGGCATCGTGAAGAAGAACGCCATCATGCTGATCGATTTCGCGCTGGCGGCCGAGCGCGCCCAGGGCCTGAGCCCGCGCGAGGCGATCTATCAGGCCGGGCTGAAGCGCTTCCGTCCCATCATGATGACGACGATGGCGGCCCTGCTCGGCGCGCTGCCGCTGGCGCTCAATATCGGCGAGGGCGGCGAATTGCGTCAGCCGCTCGGCATATCCATCGTCGGCGGGCTGATCGTGAGCCAGATGCTGACGCTCTACACCACCCCGGTCATCTATCTCTATCTCGACCGTTTCCGTCTATGGTGCCAGCAGCTCCGCCGGCCGCCGGGCACTTTGTTCGCCCGGCCGGCGCCAGGCCAGAGGTGAGAGACATGCGATCCCTTCTCGCGCGCTTGCCGGCCTTTGCCCTCCTCGCCCTGCTCGCCGCCTGCGAAGCCGGCCCCGACTATCATCGCCCCGCCGTGACGACCCCCGCCGCCTATAAGGAGGCGCAGACCTGGCAGCAGGCGGTGCCGCAAGCGGCGCAAAACCGGGGTCCGTGGTGGTCGGTCTTCCAGGATCCGACGCTGGACCGGCTGGAACGCCGGGTCGCGATCTCCAACCAGACGCTCAAGGCGGACGAAGCCGCCTATCGCCAAGCGGCGGCCATTGTCGCCGAGGCGCAGGCCGGCTATTTCCCCACTCTCGGTTTGAGTGGGGGGGCCGAGCGATCGGGTCAGGGTACGCGGAGCGGCGTGGCTGCCGGCGGCGGCCGGGTGCAGAACCAGATCACGCTCTCGGCCAATGCGAGCTGGGAGCCTGACCTCTGGGGCAGCATCCGCCGCACCGTCGAAAGCGAAGTCGCCAATGCGCAGGCGAGTGCGGCCGATCTTGCTTCCGCCGAACTTTCCGCCCAGGCGGCGGTCGCCTCCGACTATTTCTCGCTAGCATCCGCCGACGAGATGAAGCGCCTGCTCGATTCTACCGTCGCCGATTACCGGCAATCGCTCCAGATCACGCGGAACACGGTTGCCGCCGGCACCGCGTCGAGCGCCGATGTGGCCGCGGCCGAGACCCAGCTTGAAACGACACGCGCCCAGGCCATCGCCGTGGGGGTCGCGCGCGCGGCCGACGAACATGCCATCGCCGTCCTGACCGGCGTGCCGCCGGCGTTCTTCTCCCTGCCGCCGACGCCGCTGGCCACCAATATGCCGATGATCCCGGTGGGCATGCCCTCGACGCTTCTGCAGCGCCGTCCCGATGTCGCGGCCGCGGAGCGCCAGATGGCGGCGGCGAATGCCGGCATCGGGGTGGCCGAGGCCGCCTATTACCCCAATATCACGCTTGCCGCGTCCTACGGCTTTGCCGGCGCCGCGCTCGGCGGCCTGTTCCAGGCCTCGAATGCAGTGTGGTCGGTCGGACCCGAGCTTGCCGCCACCCTGTTCGACGGCGGCCTGCGCCATGCCCGGGTCGTCGCGGCGCAGGCCGGCTATGACAATGCCGTCGCCACCTACCGGCAGACGGTGCTCACCGCCTTCGAACAGGTGGAGGACGAGTTGGCGGCGCTGCGCATCCTGGCGCAGGAAGCTTTGGTGGAGGACGGCGCCGTCGCCGCGGCGAAGACCTCCGAGCGTCTGACGCTCAACCAGTACCGCGCCGGCATCGTCGCCTATACCAGCGTCATCACCGCGCAGACGGCGGCGCTGGGCGATGAGGAAACGGCGCTGAACATCCGCCAGAGCCGGCTCATCGCCGGCGTCTCCCTTATCGAGGCGCTGGGCGGCGGCTGGAACTTCTCCCGCCTGCCCGATGCCGCCGCCATCGAAAGCGGCGGCGCCAAGGCTAAACCGTGATCGTGTGCCGTGCTTCCCAGATGCCGTGCAGATTGCAGAAGGCCTGGGCGATCAGAATCGTGGTCTGATCGACGCGGATCTGGACGAGAACGCCGGGTTCGGTACCGACCTGGACGAAGCCCACGTCGGCGATCGGCATGTGGCGGTCGTCGAACAGCCGCAGGCGCTCGATCCAGTGGTTCATCGTCATCGGGTGGAAATCCACCCCGACCCGCACCGCTACCGCGACGGTTTCGCCTTTCCTGGCCTGGGCCGGCGCGGTGAAATAGGGGACGTGGAGCTTTTCCAGCGCGTTCATCTGGGCCGGCATCTTGGCGCGGTTGATGCAGGCGAAGAGGCCAAGATCGCCGGCCTCGCCGCCCATCGCGGCGGCCGCGGCGGGCCGGGCCGCGAGGTTGGATGCCGCCAGCGCACCGCTTGCCAGGGTTCCGAGAATAAGGCCGCGCCGGCCGATGCCGGCCTCCAGGTCCAAATCGTGCATCGAAGCCTCCCGGTCGGCAGGGCGGGAGTCCGGCGGCGCCGGAACGTGATCCCCGCGCAATGCCGGGAATTACCCTATTGCCAAGCCGGCGGGCGGGCCAATCGCAATCGCGTGATCGTCCAGGACGCGGTGCTGCCCGGCCCTATCGGGCGTAGGCGCGCCGACAGGCGGCGATCACCTGCTGGCGCTGCGGATCATCGAGCGGCCTTCCGTCGAGGTCGACCTGACCCGAGGCGATATCGACCGTCACCAGACCGAGATGCGCCTGCGACGTGCCGATGGCAGCCTCGTTCCCCGCCGGCACGAATTGGCGCAGCGGCCGCTTGAGATCGATGACGATCTGCCCGGGCGGTGCCGCACGATTACTTGGCAGGTCTGCCGGCGCCACCGGGTGGCCGTTGACATCGACGCCGGCGCGATAGGCGAGCCCGGGATCGGGACTATAATCGACCAGCGCCTGGCATTGCGCGCGGGTCATGGTCACGGGCGGCGTCTTGTCCGCAGCCACGGCCGCCGGCGGAAACATCAGCCCGCCGCACAGAAGCAGAGCACAGGAGGGAATGAGCCGGCGCATGGCCTAAGCCTCCGCCCGCAGCCTTAAAAAAATGTGAAGCCGGGCGGCGGTCTGGAATGTTTGAACGACGGATTGAATCGGGAAATGCCGCCAGGCCTGTGGTTTTAACGCGCGTTCCGGCTGAGCGGACGGACGCCGCTATTTGGCTGGAAAGGTTCCAAACCCGTGACATTTTAGGAAAATAATGGGTGACGGCATCCGACGCATCCGCTACAGTCGCAGCGTCGAGAAACTATCAAAAAATCGACCGGCGGCAATGCCCAAGTCGAGGGAGGAAGGATGCAGGTCCCACACCGGCGAACGTCTGTCGCTGGGGGCGCATGTTTGGATATGAGACGCAGGCGTTAAAGATCGGCGACCGCACTTCATGGCAAGATCCTTCACCGGATCTTGCATTTTTTTTGCCCTTTCGCCGGCTTTCGCTACCTTTTGCCGTTAGATAAGGCTCAGGCCTGCTCCAGTTCGATCAGCGTCCCCATGAAATCCTTCGGATGCAGGAACAGGATCGGCTTGCGATGGGCGCCCGGGCGCGGTTCGCCGTCGCCCAGCACGCGCGCGCCTTCCGCCTTGAGCCGGTCGCGCGCTTCGTAGATATCCTCCACCTCGAAACAGACATGGTGAATGCCGCCGGCGGGATTGCGCGCCAGGAAGCTCGCAATGGTGGAATTCTCGCCCAAAGGCTCCAGCAGCTCGATCTTGGTATTGCCGAGATCGACGAAGACGACGGTGGCGCCATGATCGGGTTCGGGCTGCGGCGCCGAGACGGTGGCGCCGAGCGTATCGCGGTAGACGGCGGCGGCCTCGACGACATCGGGCACCGCGATGGCGACATGATTCAAACGTCCGATCATCACTCCGACCTCAACTGAGAATTGCTGCGGCGCATTCTACCGGTCCGGCGCCGTCGCGTCTTGCGGAAGTATATCGGCGGTGACGGGCTCTGGGGACGGCCCTGGGTCTGCCGCCAGGCGCAGGAGATGGACGCGCACCAGCGGACGCCGTTCGGAGATGGGTTTGAGGGTCCGGCGCAGCGCCTGGCGCACCGCTTCCTCCACCGCGTCGTCGCTGCTCCGGGCGTTGCGCGACAGTTTTGTCAGGGCGGCCGCAATCGCCGCCGCCGCTTTCGCCTCCAAAGGCCCGGCCGTCTCGGCGATGCCGTGCAGGCCGACGGTTGGCGGCAGTGCCAAGCTGCCGTCGGCGGTGAGAACCAGGGCGACGCTGGCGCTGCCGTGATGCATCAGCCTTCGGCGTTCCTGCAATACGCCACCCTCGATCGGCAGCAGCACGCGGCTGGTCTCCACCGCCAGGCGACCGCTCGGCACGGTTTCGATCTGGCGCGCCGGGCCGGGAGCAAGCTGCCACAAGGCGCCGTTCTCGGCACTCGCCACCTGCGGCACGCCAAGGCTGCGGGCCAGCCGCGCATGTTCGATCAGATGGCGCGGCTCGCCATGCACCGGCACGGCGATTTCCGGCCGGGCCCAGGCGTAATAGCGCGCCAGCTCGTCGCGCGAGGGATGGCCGGAGACATGGACGAAATGGTCCTTCTCGCTCACCACCTCGATGCCGCTGCGGGCGAGACGATCATGCAGCCGGTAGAGCGTGCGCTCGTTGCCCGGAATGATCTTGGACGAGAAGACGGCGAGATCGCCGGTGCTCAGGGCGACATGGGGATGCTGGCCCGCGGCGATGCGCGCCATGGCGCCCTTGGGCTCGCCCTGGCAGCCGGTGCAGAGCAGCAGGACCTTGTCGCGCGGCAGATAACCATAGTCGCGCTCGCTCAGAACCGGCTGCCGGTCAGCGAGGTAGCCGCAGGCCTTTGCCGCCTCCACCACCCGCCACAGCGATCGGCCGACCAGAACGACATGGCGGTCGATCTCGGCCGCCAGCGCCAGGATCGTGTCGATGCGCGCGACATTGGAGGCGAAGGTGGTGAGCACGATGCGCCCGCGCCGCGCCGCGAGCAGCGTGCGCAGCCCCGCGCGCACGGCGGCTTCCGAACCGGAGGTGCCGGGGCGCAGGACATTGGTCGAATCGCACACCAGCGCCAGGATGCCGGCATCGCCCGCCGCGGCAAGGCCTGCGGCATCGGTTTCCGGCCCGACCAGGGGATCGGGATCGAGTTTCCAGTCCCCCGTGTGCAACACCCGCCCCTGCCCGGTCTCGATCAGCAGCGAATGGGCTTCCGGAATCGAATGGGTGACGGTGAGCGCGCGGACGCGGAAAGGCCCGAGATCGAGCGTCTCGCCGGCGCGGAACTCGATCAGGGGCACGCGATCGAGCAGCCCCGCCTCGCGCAGCTTGGATCTGAGCAGCGTCGCCGTGAAGGCCGTGGCATAGATCGGGCAGCGCAGGCGCTCCCAGAGATAGGGCACGGCGCCGAGATGGTCCTCGTGGCCATGGGTCAGGACCAGCGCCGTCAGATCGTCGCGCCGTTCCTCGATATAGGTCAGATCGGGCACCACGAGGTCGATGCCGGGCAGGCGCTCGTCGGCGAAAGCCATGCCGAGATCGACCATCAGCCACTTGCCGCCGCTGCCATAGAGGCAGCAATTCATCCCGATCTCCCCCACCCCGCCCAGGGGCAGGAAGAGCAGGCGATCCTCGCGCCTCGCCATCGTCATTTCAGCGCCGAGCGTTGCGATGATAGACGTCGAGCAGGCCGCGCATGGTGACGTCGGGCACCGTGTGCTCGATGCAGTTCGTGCTGTCGGCGAAGAGCGGCGACAGGCCGCCGGTGGCGATCACCTTCATCGGCGCATCCCATTCCGCCCGGATGCGCGCGACCAGCCCTTCGATCAGGCCGACATAGCCCCAGAAGACGCCAGACTGCATGCAGCCGACGGTATTGCGCCCGATCACGCGCTCGGGCCGGCTGACTGCGATACGCGGCAATTGCGCCGTGCCCATGTGCAGCGCCTCCAGGCTCAAATTGATGCCGGGCGCGATGGCGCCGCCGCGGTAATTGCCCGCCTCGTCGACGACATCGAATGTGGTCGCGGTACCGAAATCGACGACGATGAGGGCGCCGGGAAACAGCAGATGCGCCCCGATCGCATTCACCAGCCGGTCGGCGCCGACCTCGCCCGGCCGCTCGACCAGCGCCTTGGTGCCGAGGTCGACCGCTGGATCTCCCACCACGATCGCCTCGGTCTCAAAATAGCGCCGGCCGAGCAGGCGGAGGTTGAACAGCGCCTGCGGCACCACCGTGCAGATGATCATGTCGGTGATCGCGGTCAGCGCCAGGCCGCGCAGCGCCATGAGCTGGATCAGCCACACCGCGTGCTCGTCGGCGGTACGCGCGGCGGAGGATTGCACCCGCCATTCGCAAGCCATCGTCTCGCCATCGAACAGGGCGAAGGTGAAATTGGTGTTATTGGCATTGATCGCGAGCAACATGGCCGGCTCCTCGGATGTATCGACGCGGATCAAGCGGCAGGAAAGACATCGCCGGCGGTGACGGTGCGCTCCCGCCCGTCGGGAAGGCTCAGGATCAGCGCGCCGCTATCGTCCAGCGCGCTGAAGATGCCCTCGATCGTACGATCGGCCAGGCGCACCACCACCTTGCCGCCGAGGCCGTCGGCCCAGCGCAGCCAGGCCTGCCTGACCGGCGCGAACCCGTCATCCCGCCATATCTTCAGCCAGTGCGCCATGCGCACGGCATAGGCTTCCAGCACTTGCTCCACCGGCGCCGCCCCGCCCGCTTCGTGCAGCGCGGTTGCAGGATAGTCGGTTCCGGGCGGAAAGCTCGCGATATTGATGCCGACGCCGACCACGAGCCAATCCACCCGTCCGCCCGGCTGCCGCCCCATGCGCGATTCGAGCAGGATGCCGGAAATCTTAAGCCCGTCCACCAGGACGTCGTTGGGCCATTTGCAGGCCACCTTGCGTCCGACCGGCAGCAGGGAGGCGATCGTCTCGGCCACCGCCAGGGCGGCAACGAAGGAAACCTGCGCCGCGACGCCCGGCGCCACATCGGGACGCAGAAGCAGCGAGCAATAGCCGTTTCCAACCGGCGAGATCCAGCTGCGTCCACGCCGGCCGCGGCCGCCGCTCTGGCGCTCGGCCCAGACGAACGTGTAGGCCGCGGCGCCGGCTTCGCCGAGGCGCCGGGCTTCCTCGTTGGTGCTGTCAATTTCGGCCAGCCGCAGCAGCGTGAAGCCCGGCGGCAGATCGAGCGCGTCGCTCACCGGCGGCGCTTAGTGAAAGAATACGGCCGCCGCCGCCTGGGCGGAGCTGACCAGCGGGGCCGGATAGACGAAGAACAGCAGCGTGAACAGGCCGGTCAGGGCCAGGACGATCGTCATCTCGCGCGGCACCCCTTGTTCCAGAGGTTCCGCCGGCGCGTCGAAATACATCACCTTCACGACATGAAGATAATAATAGGCGCCCACCACGCTCGACAGCACGCCCACGACCGCGAGCGTGTAGAGATGGGCGTCGATCGCCGCCATGAAAATATAGAACTTGCCGAAGAAGCCGGCGAGCGGCGGCACCCCGGCCAGGGAAAACATGAACAGCACCATCGCGAGCGCGAGGCCCGGCTGTCGGCGCGCCAGCCCGGCGAGGTCGGCAATCTCCTCTACCATGACGCCCGAGCGCCGCATACACAGGATCACCCCGAAGGCGCCGAGCGTCATGACGATATAGATCGCCATATAGATCAGCAGGCCGCGGATGCCGGCGGCCGTGCCGGCGGCGAGACCGATCAGCGCGAAGCCGGCATGGCTGATCGAGGAATAGGCCATCAGCCGCTTGATATTGCGCTGGGCGATGCCGGCGAAGGCGCCAAGCACCATCGAGGCGATCGACAGGAAGACGACGATCTGCTGCCAGTCGCCGCCGATGGAGCCGAAGGGGGCTTCCATGGCGCGCACGAACAGCACGATCGCCGCCACTTTCGGCGCCACGGCGAAGAAGGCGGTGACCGGCGTCGGCGCCCCTTCATAGACATCGGGCGTCCACATGTGGAAGGGTACGGCCGAAACCTTGAAAGCAAGCCCGACCGAGAGGAAGACGATGCCGACGATCAGCCCGACCGGCACCGCGTGATGGCTTTGCAGCAAGGTCGCGAGATGGCTGAAATTGGTCGTGCCGCCGAAGCCGTAGATCAGCGAGCAGCCGTAAAGCATCATGCCGGAGGCCAGCGCGCCCAGGACGAAATATTTCAGACCCGCCTCGCTTGCCCGCAGATTATCGCGGTCGAAGGCCGCCAGCACATAGAGCGCCAGCGACTGCAATTCGATGCTGATATAAAGCGACAGCAGATCGTTGGCCGAAACCATCATCAGCATGCCGGTGGTGGCGATCAGCATCAGCACCGGAAATTCGAAATGCGCGATCTTCTCCCGCTTCAGATAGGTCATCGACAGGACGATGGAGAGGCCGGAGGCCACCAGCACCAGAAGCTTGGCGAAGCGCGAGAAAGCATCGGAGACGAAGAGGCCGGAAAGAACCACCTGCCGGCCGGCCGGCAGACGGGCCACCAGCAGGATATCGATCGCCACCGCCAGCACGGCGAGCCAGCAGATCAGCGGCGTCGTCCGGTCGCCACGGAAGGCGCCGAGCATCAGCAGAACGAGAGCGCTCAGCACCAGGAAGATTTCCGGGAACAGTGCCGAAACGCCGGTGAGATACGGGCCAGCCATGCGGCGCGCTCCTAATGCAGGAAGGCCAGCTTCGAGGCCGCGCTGAGCGCCGCCTCGTGCTGGGCGATCAGGTTGGAAACGGACGCCGACATGACATTGAGGAAGGGCTGGGGGTAAATGCCGATCCACAGCGTCACCGCCAGAAGCGGACCGAAGACGAGGACTTCCCGCGGGCTGAGATCGAGCAGCACCTTGAGGTCGGGCTTGGTCAGCACGCCGAAGATGATGCGGCGATAGAGCCACAGGCTATAGGCGGCGCCGGTGATGACGCCGGTGGTCGCGAGCACCGCGACCCAGGTATTGACCTTGAACGTGCCAACCAGGATCAGGAATTCGCCGACGAAGCCCGAGGTCGCGGGCAGGCCGAGATTGGCCATGGTGAAGACCATGAAGAGGAAGGCGTATTTCGGCATGTTCTCGACCAGACCGCCATAGCGCGAAATCTCGCGCGTATGCAGCCGGTCATAGACGACGCCGACGAAGAGGAAGAGCGCGCCCGAAACGACGCCGTGGCTGATCATCTGGAGCAGGCCGCCCTGCAAGCCCTGCTGCGTCAGGGTGAAGATGCCGATGGTGATGAAGCCCATATGGGCGACCGAGGAATAGGCGATCAGCTTCTTCATATCCTGCTGCACCAGCGCCACCAGCGAGGTGTAGATGATCGCCACCACGCTCAGCGTCCAGATCAGCGGCGTGAAATAGTGCGAGGCGAGCGGAAACATCGGCAGCGAAAAGCGCAGGAAGCCGTAGGCACCCATCTTCAGCAGCACGCCGGCCAGGATGACCGAGCCCGCGGTCGGCGCCTCGACATGGGCGTCGGGAAGCCAGGTATGCACCGGCCACATCGGCACCTTCACCGCAAACGAGGCGAAGAAGGCCAGCCACAGCCACTTCTGCACCGTCGGGTCGAAGGAGAAATGCAGCAGGGTCACGATGTCGGTGGTGCCGGCCTGGAAATACATGGCGAGGATCGCCAGCAGCATCAGCACCGAGCCCAGCAGCGTATAGAGGAAGAATTTGAAGGTGGCATAGACGCGCCTGGGCCCGCCCCACACGCCGATGATCAGGAACATCGGGATCAGGCCGCCCTCGAAGAACAGGTAGAACA
>CALCYJ010000240.1 GCA_937905845.1 uncultured Rhodospirillales bacterium | reverse complement strand
GACGGCGATGCGATGATCCGCAATCTCGCCGATCGCCGGGGGTCGCTCGACCTGCTGGACCGGGCGGCGGATTTTGGGAATGATCATGGGACTCGCCGGCTGAGCGGCGAGGAGAAGGCGCGTGTCGGCGCCCGCCTCGCGGTGGTGCAGCTTCTCAACGACAAGCCCGAGGGGGCGCTGACGGCGCTGAGCGAGAGCCTGACCACGCCGTTGCCCGCGGCCTTGACGCTCGAGCGGCTCGATCTACAGGCCCGCGCCGAGGCCGACCAGGGCAAGACCGACGCGGCGCTGACCCTGATCAAGGGCGATACCAGCCTGGCCGCGGACAAGCTCAGGGCCGACATCAACTGGCGCGCCAAGCGCTGGCCGGCGGCGGCGGCAAGCCTGTGGGTGCTGCTCAGCAATCGCGACAAGAACCCGGCGCCGCTCGATGAGACCGAACGGCAGACGGTGATGCAGCTTGCCGTCGCCCTCTCGCTCGGCGGCGATGAGACCGGCCTGGCCCAGCTCCGCAGCCGGTTCGGCAGCCGCCTCGACGGCACGCCCGAGGCCGAGGGTTTCCGCGTCATCACCAGCGTGACCGACCGCAACGATAGCGACTATCGCCAGCTCACCAGCGCCGTCGCCAACGTCAAGCAGCTCGAATCCTTCATGGCGAGCTATCGCGACCGGCTGCAAAAGGGCAAGCTCAGCGCCATCGATTGAGCGCCGCCCGCCCTCAGACCCGCCGTCAGGCCCGGCCGCGGCTCGCCGTTCGTGCGGCCGAAATCACCGCCGCCAGAAAGACCGCCATGCCGGCGAACACCAGGAGCGAGCCGATGACGATGCCGGGATTGGTCTTGTTGTCGGTCGAAAGCAGGATCGCGAGCGAGGGGATCATCACCACGACGCCCAGCGTCGAGAGGGCGTAATTGATCCATCCAAGGCGGCACGACACCCGGTCTCCCGCCAGGGCATAGAAGGCTCCCATCAGCGCAAGCGTGGTCCAACCGACCAGGTTGAGGTGCGCATGCGCCGGCGCGAGCGTGAAATTGTCCACGATCCCCATCTGCATGCCCCAGGCCATGCCAATCAGGGCGCAGACGACGGCGGTAGCGAAAAAAGCGAGCGACAACCTGGACATGGAAACCTCCCCCGAAGCCCTGTCCTTGGAAGCTGGCGCCCGGACCAGGTCCTAAAAGCGCGGGCATTCTTTCGGATCAGGTGTGCAAACGGCACGTCAAGAGCATGATCCCGATCCATCCGATCGGATCAGGCTCGACCGTAGCTCTTTGGGTTCAGGGTGACAATAATCCGCAATCCGCTCAGCCGAAGCTGCGCACCAGGGCGCCGGAAATCAGGCTCCAGCCATCGACCATGACGAAGAAGATCAGCTTGAAGGGCAGCGACAGGGTCGCGGGCGGCACCATCATCATGCCCATCGACATCAGGACCGAGGCCACCACCATATCGATGATGATGAAGGGGATGAACAGGAGAAAGCCGATCTCGAAGGCCCGGCGCAGTTCGGAGATCATGAAGGCCGGGATCGCCACCTTGAGCGGAATGTCGGCCGGGCTTGCGACGGGGGGTTCCTTCGCCATGCTCATGAACAGCGCGAGGTCCTGCTTGCGCACATGCGCCACCATGAATTCCTGGAACGGCGCCATGGTGCGGGTGAAGGCGGTGGCGTCGTCGATCTTCTCGGCGATGAGCGGCTGGATCCCGTCCTGGTAGGAGCGCTGGAAGGTCGGCGCCATGATGAAGCTGGTGAGAAAGAGCGCCAGGCTGATCATGACCACGTTGGGCGGCGAGGTTTGCAGGCCGAGCGCGCTGCGCAGCAGCGAGAGCACGACGATGATCCGGGTGAAGGAAGTCATCACCACCAGGATCGAGGGCGCGAGCGAGAGCACGGTCAGAAGCGCCACCAGCTCCATGACGCGCCCGGTGACGGTGCCGCCGGTGCCAAGATCGACGGTAAAACCTTCCGCCAGCGCCGGATGGGCGAGCAAAAGACCGCCCAGGAGCGAAACAAGCCCGAGGGCGCCGCGGATCTCCCTTGCCCGACTCATGGCCGCACCCCTTTCAGCAACGGCAGGCTTGGTTCCGGCGGCGCCGGGACGGCGGCTTCGACCACGAGATCGCCGTTCTGGCCGAGCAGGACGAGATGCTCGGTCGCATCGCGCCGGATCAGGATCAGCCGGTGGCGGGCATCGATGGTCAGGACCTCGACGATGCGAAGCCTGCGGCCGCCGCCAGCCGTGCTTGCCCGCGGGGCCAGCCCTAAGCGCCGCGCCAGCATGGCGAGCAACCCGATCAGGCCGAGCACGAAAATAAGAGCGGCGGCGAAACGAAGATAATTCTGCCAATCCACGATTGAGCGGCCTGTGATCAGAAGGTTTCGGGATTGAGACCGGCGCGCAGAAGCGCCAGCGCTTGCTTGCGGGCGAGGATCTCGTCGCGCAGTCCATCGAGCCCGGCGATCAGCTCGGCCAGGAGCGGGCGGATCGCGGGATGAAGTGCCGGGGCAAGGGCTGCTGTTTCCTGGCAGAGACCGCCGAGCAGGCCGGGCAAATGCTCGATCGCCGCCGGCTCGCCCGCCTGTACGCGGGATTGCGCCGCAAGGATCGTGTCCCGGGCCTGCGCCAGCACCAGGAGAAGGTCTGCGGGCAGCGCCGCCTGGCCGGTCGCGGTCGCATCCGCCGCCGCATCGTCCGCCGCATCGTTCATCGCCTGGCTGTCGCTCCCGCTCTCGCTTGCGTCGGCGTGCCTTCTGTCGGCCGCCGTCATGGCCGATATTCCATGGAAGCAGCACCCTGGTTCATGTTCTGGTTCCTGTAGAGATAGCTGAGGATCTCGGCCACGGCGGCCAGCGCCGCCAGCGGGATCGGGCTGTCGATCTCGATTGCGGCAAGGATCTCCGCCAGATCCCGGTCCTCGCGCACCTTGATGCCGCGGTCGAAGGCGATGCGAAGGATCTGCTCGGCGATAGCGCCATGGCCGCGCGCGACGACGGTCGGTCGGCCGTTGCCGGACGTGCCGGCCATGGCCGGATCCGCCTTGAGCGCCACGGCCACCGGCCGCCGCCGCTCTCCCCCCGCCTCGTATCTGTCCATGACACCGCCCTTTGGTCGTGGTGAGGGCAGTGTGCGGCGAATATACTTAATTTTATCTGAAAGCGCGGGCCGGCGCGGTCGCCACGATGTCTTAACCATGCGGGCCTGCCGTTTACGATTGTTTAAGTCAATGGGCAGAAAATGCCGGGTGCGAGAGGCTGACGCATGATCGGGACAAGGGAGCGCTTTTCCGATCGCGTGTGCGGCGACGACAGCATGCACCGGGGATGCCGATGGATCTGGACAAGCTGCCGCTCATGGCGGCCCTGCAGCGCAAGATGGAATGGCTCAACGAGCGCCAGAAGGTGATCGCCGAGAATATCGCCAATGCCAATACGCCGAACTACAAGCCGAGCGATCTCAAGCCGCTCGATTTCAGCGATCTTCTGGCGCAGCAGACGGGCGGTCCCGGCGCCGATGTCGGGGCCAAGCTTCAGATGGTCTCGACCAGCCCCAACGATATCGGCGCCGAAACGGCTACGGCGCCGCCGCAGGCGGTGAAGCAGCATGGACCGTTCGAGACCTCGCCCACCGGCAATGCCGTCGTGATTCAGGACGAGCTGGTGAAGCTCGCGCAGGTCCAGATCGACTATTCCGAGACGACCAGCCTCTACAAGCAGCAGCTCAACCTCTTCGCCATCGCGCTCGGCAAGAAGTGAGCCCGGGATCCTCCTCTCAGACCGCAACGGGTAGGCCATGAACCTGCTTTCCTCGATCCTCCTCTCGGCATCGGGCCTGACCGCCCAGTCCGAACGTTTGAAGGTCATTTCCGAGAATCTGGCCAATGCCGATTCGACCTCCCAGACGCCGGGCGGCGATCCCTACCGGCGCAAGATGGTCAGTTTCCAGGACACGCTCGATCACCAGCTCGGCGGCGACAAGGTCTCCCTCGGCCCGGTCGCCTACGACCAGACCCCTTTCGAGCTGAAATACGATCCGCAAAACCCCGGCGCCAACGCGCAAGGCTATGTCAAGATGCCGAACGTCAATACGATGATCGAGATGGCCGACATGCGCGAAGCCGAAAATTCCTACCAGGCGAATCTGAGCGCCATCGATGCCGCCAAGAACATGCTGATGCAGACCGTCGGCCTGCTGTCGACGTGATTTCGCCGGGCGATCGGAACGATTGAGAGAAAAGGGGAAGGCCGATGGATATGGCAATCGCCAATGCGGCTATGGCCTATGCCAAGACGCTGAGCGGCGCGGCGGGAAGTGCTGGCACCGATGCCGCGCAGCCGACGACGGGACCAAGCTTCGCGCAATTGGTGGAAACGGCGACCGGCTCCTCGATCGATACCGAGAAGGCGGGCGAGACGGCGGCGATGAACGCGCTCACCAAGGGCACCGAAATGACCGACGTGGCCGCCGCGGTCAATAATGCCGAAGTGACGCTGGAGACGATCGTCGCGGTGCGCGACCAGGTCATCAGCGCCTATCAGAATATCATGCAGATGCCGGTCTGAGGAGAAGCTCTTGTCTCCTGCCGACGTCATCGATCTTGGACGCGAATCGATCTGGGTGCTGATCGAGGTCGCCGGCCCCGTCATGATGGTGGGCCTGGTCGTGGGCCTGGTCATCTCGCTGGTTCAGGCGGTCACGCAGATCCAGGAGATGACGCTTGCCTTCGTGCCCAAGATCCTGGCCATCTTCGCCGCCCTGGTCGTGTTCATGCCCTTCATGATCACGACCCTGACGAGTTTCATGAACGAGATCGCCCAGCGCATCGCGGGGCTGCCGCTGCGCTGAGCACGGTTCGAGGCGGGGACGATGCTGGAGCAGCTCATCTCGGTTAACGTCTTCTCCTTCCTCCTGGTCTTTGCCCGGGTCGGCGCCATCATCATGCTCATTCCGGGCATCGGCGAGACTTTCGTCAGCCCGCGCCTGCGCCTGGTGGTGGCGCTGAGCATGAGCCTTCTCATCCTGCCGACCGTCGCCACCAGCCTGCCGCCGCCGCCCGTCGAGCCGTTGCAGGGATTTTTCCTCTTAGGGGGCGAGATCGTCGTTGGCGTTTTCATCGGCGGCGCCGCCCGGCTGGCGCTGGCCGCCCTCCAGGTCGCCAGCACCATCATCACCTTCCAGTCGGGCCTGGGTTTCGCGCAATTCTTCGATCCGACGCAAGGATCGCAGAGCGCGCTCATTTCGAGCTTTCTCAACATCCTCGGCCTGGCCGCGATCTTCACCGCCAATCTGCATCTGCTGATGCTGCGCGCCGCCGCCGATTCCTACGTGCTGTTTCCGCCCGGCCATCTGCCGCCGGTAGGCGATTTCGCCCGCATGGCGACGGCGATCGTCGCCAGCTCCTTCCGCCTGGGGGTGCAGATCTCGGCGCCCTTCATCGCCTATGGCATCGTCCTCAATGTCGGGCTCGGCGTCATCAACCGCCTGATGCCGCAGATCCAGGTGGCGATGGTGGCGATGCCCTTGCAGATCGGCGTCGCCTTCATGCTGCTCTCGGCCAGCCTCGGCGCCGTGGTCATGTGGTTCCTCGCCTATTACCAGCAGACGATTTCCGTCTTTCTCGTCCATTGAGGGCTTGAGCCATGGCCGACGACGATCAGGACAAATCGCAAAAAACCGAAGACCCTTCCAATAAGAAGCTCGAAAATGCCGAGCTGGAAGGCAATATCGCCAAGAGCCAGGAGATCAATCACTGGTTCATCATCACCGGCGCCACGCTCGGCCTCGTGCTGTTCGCGGGCACCATATCGTCCAAGCTGATGTTGCTGCTGCGTCCCTTCATCGCCGAGCCCGATCTGATCCCGGCCGATCCCGGCAATCTCGGCGCCGTCTTCCGCTCGGTGGCGCTCGGCGTCGGCCTGCTGCTGGCGCCGCTCGTGGCGCTGATGCTGGTGGCAAGCGTCGGCGGTACCTTCGTGCAGCACCCACCCGACATTTCGCTCGAACGGCTGCACCTGGATTTCTCCCGCCTGTCGCCCTTCAGCGGGCTCAAGGGCCTGCTTTCGACCCAGGGCCTGAGCAATCTCCTCAAGAGCCTGCTCAAGTTCGCCGTCATCGGCTTCGTGGTGCTGGTGCTGGTCTGGCCGAAGATGGTGACGCTGCCCGGGCTCGTCAGCGTCGATATCGCCCAGTCGATGCACATCACGCGGGGCATCGTCGTTTCGATGCTGATCGCCATCATCGCCATCATGGGCGTCGTGGCCGGCCTCGATTTCGTCTATCAGAAATGGGACCATGTCCGCAATCTGCGCATGTCGAAGCAGGAATTGCGCGACGAGGCGAAGCAGAACGACGGCGATCCGATGATCAAGGCCCGCCTGCGCAGCATCCGCGTCGAGCGTAGCCGCCGGCGCATGATGGCGGCGGTGCCGACCGCCGACGTGGTGGTCACCAACCCGACCCATTATGCCGTGGCGCTGAAATACGACGGCGCCACGATGCCGGCGCCCAAGGTGGTGGCCAAGGGCCAGGACCTGGTGGCGCTGCGCATTCGCGAACTGGCCTTCGAGAACAAGATACCGGTGGTGGAGAACCCGCCCCTGGCGCGCGCGCTTCATGCCGCCTGCGAGATTGATCAGGAGATCCCGGTGGAGCATTATCAGGCCGTTGCCGAGATCATCGGCTATGTCATGCGCCTCAAGGGCAAGCTTGCGGCCCGCCGGGCCGGGGTTTGAGCCATGACGGAAACCTGCCGCGCAAAACCTTACCCGCCCTTTTCTCCAAGGCCGCTTTCGCCGTCCGCGCCGCTTTCGCCGCTCTCGCCGTCCGGGCCGAACTGCTCTATGGTCGGGCGGAAACCCCTAATCCCCATCCGGCCGTGACCGAATCCCCAGCCGACATGCCTCTCGTCCCGGTGGCGACCGCCTCGCCGGCCCCGACCGTCGTGGCCGCGGCGGCCGGATTGACCCTGGCGGCGGTGGCGGCCTTCTGGCAGGTCGCCCTCGGCTGGCCGGCGGCAGCCCTCGTCCTTCTCGGGCTCGGCGTGGCTTCTTTTGCGGTCTGGCGGCTGGCCTGGGGATCGCTGTCGGGGACCCGGGCGGCCGGCGGCCGCGGCAGCCTTCTATCGCTCGCCATGGAAGCCAATCCCGATGGCCGGGTGATTATCGACCGCGCCGGCCGTGTCCTTTATGCCAATACCAGCTACCGGCAGATTCTGGGCCTGAGCGCCCGCGCGCCGCTCAAGGACCTGCTCACCCTGCTGCCCGAGAGCGGCGATCTCGGCGAGCGCCTGCGCCGCCTGCATGTCAGCGCCATGAATGGCGGCCGCAGTTATGAGGAACTCGACGTGACGCTGCCCGAGGGCGGGAGCAAATGGCTGGCGCTCACCGCGCGCAGCCTGACCGGCACGCCCGGCGGCCCGGTGCTCTGGTATGTCGAGGATGCGACGGCCCGCCACGAGATCGAGGAGGCGATTCGTGCCGAGCAGGGCAAGCTCGTGGATTTCATCGACAAGGCGCCGGTCGGTTTCTATTCGGCCGACGATATGGGCCGCTTCCAGTTCGCCAATGCCACGCTCGCCGGCTGGCTCGGCTTGAGCCCGGCCGATCTCATCACCGGCACGTTCCGGCTTGCCGACGTCATCGCCTTCAGCGCGCCAGAGTTGCCCGACGGCAACCGCACGGGGGAGCGCGAGGCCTCGTTGATCGCCCGCGACGGCTCGCGCCGGCCGGTGCGCATCACCCAGAGCGTGATGCGCGGCCCGGCGGGCGCCGAGATGCGGACGCGCTCGGTCGTCTATGATCTGACGCAGGAAAACGCCTGGCGCAACGCGCTGCGTCAGGCCGAGCAGCATTTCCGCGATTTCTTCGATTTCGCCCCCGTGGGCATCGTGGTGCTGGACGAGGGCGACCAGGTGCTGGAAAGCAATCCGGCCTTCCGCGCCATGCTGGGGACGGAATCGGACGGCGGCTTTGGCCGCGACTTCCCCGCCCTCGTGCGTGACGAGGACCGGGCGGAGACGCGCGAGCGCCTGGCGCTTGGCCGCGCCGGAGGCGGCGGCGGCGGCGCGCCGATCGAGGTCCGTCTCGCCGGCGCCAGCGAGCGGGTGGCGCAGCTTTACGTCAGCCGCCTGCAACCCGACGCGCAGGGCGTCTGCGGCCTGCTGCTGCATCTCATCGATACGACCGAGCAGAAGAGCCTGGAGCTGCAATTCGCCCAGAGCCAGAAGATGCAGGCGGTGGGTCAGCTCGCCGGCGGCATCGCGCATGATTTCAACAACCTGCTCACCGCCATGATCGGCTTCTGCGATTTGCTGCTGCTGCGCCATCAAGCCGGCGACCAGTCGTTCGCCGATATCATGCAGATCAAGCAGAATGCCAATCGCGCCGCCAATCTGGTGCGCCAGCTTCTGGCCTTTTCCCGCCAGCAGACGCTTAGGCCCAAGGTGCTGGTGGTGACCGATGTTCTGGTCGAACTGTCCAACCTGCTGCGCCGCCTGATCGGCGAGACCATCGAGCTGCGCATGACGCATGGCCGCGACCTTGGGCTGGTGAAGGTCGATCAGGGCCAGTTCGAGCAGGTGATCATCAACCTCGCGGTCAATGCCCGCGACGCCATGACGGAGGGTGGCTCGCTCACGATCCGCACCGCCAATGTCACCGCCGAGGAATCGACGGCGCTCGGCCACGAACTGATGCCGGCGGGCGAATATGTGCTGATCGAGGCGATCGACACCGGCAAGGGAATCCCGAAGGAAAATCTCGGCAAGATCTTCGAGCCCTTCTTCACCACCAAGCCGGTGGGGGCGGGGACGGGGCTAGGG
>CALCYJ010000239.1 GCA_937905845.1 uncultured Rhodospirillales bacterium | reverse complement strand
CATCCCGGTCACGAACAAAGGCGGACGTCAATTCCAAGGCGACGGCGAGAAAGGCGGCCCCGGCTTCTGCACCGGGGCCTCAAGTTGAGGGAGGAACGCCCGGGGAGGGGGGACCCCGACGGGCCTCGGATGCCGGCAACGCCGGCAAAACGAACAAGACACGAACTATAACGCCCGAGAACGCAGCAAAGGCAGCCTCGGAAAATACTCAGACGGCGTGCGGCACGTCAGGGCAGGTGATCTGAACAAGGCCCGGGCCCGGGCACGCGCGCACGGGCCCATCACGATCACGGCGATTGCTTGACGACCGTGATATCGACGACCCGGTCGCGGGCTTCGTCGACCTGGCCGGCGGTTGCCACCGCCTGCTGGTTTTCACCCGACCAGCTCGTATCGATACGGGCGGCCGGCACGCCGGCGGTGACGAGCGCATCGCGAATCACGTCCGCCCGCCGGTGCGACAGAGCCATGTTGGCGGGTGCTGCGCCGACGCGATCGGTCTTGCCGATCACCGTCACGCGCGTTGTATCGTTCTTCGCGACGACAGCGGCCACATCCTTGACCACCATCTGCCCTCTGGCATTGACGGTGGTACTGTTGGTGTCGAAGTAGACCTGGTACCACGCGCCGGCAAGCTCAGGGCCACTCGGCGCCGCGGCGGCCTGCGGCGGCGGCGATGCCTGTTGCGCGCATCCCGCTACCGTGGACAGCGCAAGGGTGACGACGAACGCCCGTAAGACTTTCGTAGATTGCTGCATTGTAGCCTCCATTGTCTGTCGATATTGTCCGCGACGCACGGCCTACCGCCAGATCGGCCGGCCGAGATTGACCTGGTCGGGGCTGGTGAGTGCGCCGGCGCCCGCGCCGACGGCGCCGCCGATCACGGCGCCCTCGAGGGGATCGCCAAGGAAAAGTCCGCCGACCGCGCCGACGCCGGCGCCGATCCCGGCGCCGCTGACGGCCCGCTCACCCGGCTGGTTGCCGCAGGCGCCGAGCGCGCAGAGCGAGACCAGCAGAATGGCCGCCAAGGTGATCCGTTTCATGATTTAACCTCCAGGTGGATGAGCCATCCCGCCCGCACGGCGCGGGTCGGACGATGCCGCGGCGCAGATCACGACAATCAGTGTCGTCTCTGGGTGCTCCGGGCTAACGCCGACATTCCGTCCCGGCGCCAGCATCAGGGCCCCGGCCGCGTCAGTGCTGGCTATTCTGTGTCGTCGTGGTGGTGGTCGAGGAACTGATCGGGGGCGGTGGCGGCATGGTGGTCGTCCGCTCGGTGGTGGTGCTGCTGGTTACCCGATCCGGGTTATCGCCGCAGCCCGCTACCGCGACGGTGCTGGCCAGTAGCGCGGCGATGGCGAGAATTCGCAAGCAGGGGGACGTATTGGTCATGACGGGACTCCGATGTCATAAGAGGATTGGGGAAATCGTCGTGCGGCGGACCCGGGCGGGCAACCCGCCACATCGGGCCGGCAGCCCGATCGCCAGGCTTCAACAAGAGGGGGCCGCAGCGCGCGCCTAGTCCCCGGTCGTCGTCGTGGTTCGATTGGTCGTCGTCGTCCCGCTAGCGGCCGGATAGGTGGTCTGCTGCTCGTGATACGTGCTCGATTGCGAGCCGTCCGGCGTCATGGTGCGGGTAACGGAATTGGCGTTGGACCCGTTGCTGCCGCTGGTATAGGTCTGGCTCTTGTCGGTTTCGGTGCCGTTGCTATCGATGGTTTTCTGCGATTTGCTCGAATTGTAGGTGCCGACGGCAGGAGCAACGGTCGAAGTCGTCGATTGCGAGGAAGTTGTCGAATCGGAAGACATGCTCTGCGCCAGGGCAGTACTTGTCATCAATGCGAACGCCATAGCGCCCACAAGCCAATATTTCATCATTTGATTCTTCCTTAATTTGGGCTTCGAAGAATAATACAGCCCTTTATTACGCTAGCGGTAGGTTCGGAAGATACCTACGGCTATTCGCGGCCGGCAATTGCCGGGGATCCGGCTCGTGCGGGCGGCGCGTCATCACCGGCAGCGGCGGCGACAAGGGCCAGGCGCGCCAGGGCCGGCAGGGACTTTGTTCCCGTCGTCTTCATGATGGCGGCGCGATGGTTTTCGACGGTGCGCTGGCTGATGCCGAGGTCGGCGGCGATATTCTTGCTGGGGTGGCCGGCCAGGACCAGTTCCATGATCTCGCGCTGGCGCGGCGTGAGGCCGGCGACGGCATGGGCCGCCGTCTCGCGGGAGGCAAGCAGCTTGCTCGAATCCCGCGATTGTTCGAGCGCCCGTTCGACGCAGGCCAGAAGTTCGTTGCGGCCGACCGGCTTCTCGATGAAGTCCGAAGCGCCTGCCTTCATCGCTTGAACCGCCATCGGCACGTCGCTGTCGCCGGTGATCATGATGGACGGCAGCTGGTGGCCCGCCTGGTTCAGCCGCCGCAGCAATTCGAGCCCGTCCATCCCCGGCAGGTAGGCGTCGATCAGAAGGCAGGCTTCCCGGCCCGGACGATAGGCATCGAAGAAGGATTCGCACGTCGGATAGGTTTCGACCGTGCGGCCGTCGTCCTCGAGCACCGCGCGCAGGTTCTCGCATATCTGGCGATCGTCGTCGACGATGAAAATGACCGGCGATCCCCGATCGCCGGCCGCGGCGGCTGAACGCAGCGCGGGCGCGGGCGCGGGCATCGCCGCCGGGAGCGATATCGACAGGAGACGCCGGATGACCTGCTTCAGCTCCTTCAGCTTCACCGGCTTGTTGAGCTGAACGCAATCCTGAAGCGCGATGTCGCGCAAGGTGCCGGTCGAAATGTCGCCGGTCAGAATGATGACCGGGATCGGGGTGCCGAGCCTTTCCCGCAGCGCCGCGGCGACCCGGAGCCCGTTCATCCCGTTCGGCAGGTTGTAATCGGCGAGGACGAGGTCGGGCCGGACAATTCCGCGCGCCACGAGGTCCAGCGCCGAGACCCCGTCCAGCGCCGTGGCCGCGCCATAGCCCTCATCCTTGAGGAAGAGTTCGAGAAGCTGGCGCACTTCCGGATCGTCCTCGATCACCAGGATCATGCCGGCGTGACGGGCGTCTTCGGCGGCGGCGCCCGTGGCGTCAAACCGGCCGTCTTCAAGCCGCGGCGCCATTTCCTCCGGCGGCAGCGCGATTTCGATGGCGAAGACCGAGCCTTTGCCCGGCTGCGAGCGGACGCTTACCCGATGGCCCAGCAGGTTGGCCAGGCGCTGCACGATGGAAAGACCAAGGCCCAGGCCCCGGCTGCGTTCGCGCGCGGCATTGTCGAGCTGGTGGTACTCGTCGAAGATCGCCTGCAATTCCTGTTCGGGAATGCCGACGCCGGTGTCCCAGATCTCGATGCAGAGCGCGTTCTTGCGCCGTCGGCAGCCGAGCAGCACCTTGCCGCGCTTCGTATATTTCAAGGCGTTGGAAAGCAGATTGCGCACCATCTGCTCGAGCAGGCGGGGATCGCCGTGGAGCGAAAGGCCGCAGGCGACCACGCGCAGGGAAAGCCTCTGCGCTTTCGCGTGATAGAGGAACTCCCCCTTCAGCCGTTCGAGCAGGGCGTTGATCGGGAAACGGACGCTTTCGACATGGACGGTGCCGGCCTCGATCTGGTTGATGTCGAGCAGCGTATTCAGCATGCCCGAGACGGCGGCGGTCGTCTCTTCGAGCCGGGCGACCAGATTCTTCGCCCGCTCTCCCTCGACGATCTTTTCCAGCAGCCCCTGGAGCAGAACCAGCGTTTGCAGCGGCTGGCGCAGGTCGTGGCTCGCCGCGGCGAGAAAGCGCGACTTCGCCGCGGTCGCCAGTTCCGCCTGGCGCTTGGCCGCCTCCAGCGCGCCGGCCACCCGTCGGCGCTCGGTGACGTCGGCGAAGGTGATGACGACGCCCTCGACCCCATTGTCCTGGGTACGATAGGGCAGGATGCGGCGGAGATACCAGGCGCCGCTTCGCGCTTCGATCTCCCGTTCGATCGGCGAGAGCGTCCGCAATACGTCTCTGGCATCGTTCAGGAAAGCGGCATCGGCCGCAAGCGAGCTTAAGTCGGCGAGCGGCCGCCCGACGTCGCCCGGAATGACGCTGAAAAGCGCCTTGGTCGCCGGCGTGAAGAAGCGGATATTGAGGCGGGTATCGAGAAACAGCGTCGCGACATCGGTGCTGTAGAGGACGTTTTGCAGATCGTTGGAGGTGGTGCGCTGGCGCTCCAGCGTTTCCTGAAGCTGGCTGTTGAGGGCGGTAAGCTCCTCGTTGAGCGACTGCAATTCCTCCTTCGACGTCAGAAGCTCCTCGTTGGTCGATTGGTATTCCTCGTTGATCGACAGGGCTTCTTCGTTGATCGTCTTTTGTTCTTCGCTCGAGATCTCCAGGTTGCGGATGGCATTGTGCAGCTCCGTTCGCGTGGCTTCGAGTTCCTGCTCAAGCTCGACGACCCGCGTGAGGTCTCCGGGCATCGTCGGGCGTCCCCGGTTCGGCTCGCGTTCCGACTCGTCGACGAAGCAGATCAGCAGCAGTTCCTCGCCCTCGCTCAGCACCGGCTGCACCGTAATGCCGAAGGAAAGCGCGGAATCCTCGTCCCCCGTCCGGGCGCCGGCGACGACGACGGGCGCATTCTTCTGGCAGGCCTGCTGGATCGCCGAACGGAGCTTGACCCGCGTGCGCTGGTGCGTCATCGCCAGCAGGTCGTGCGTCGGGGCGCCCGGCGGCAGATGCAGATAGCGGTCGGTCGGGCCCATGGAATGGAGAAGCTCGTGCTTGCGGTTGATCAGCACCGCGGCCGGCGCGTAGGTCTGCATCACCAGCCGGCGGGAAAGTTCGGCCAGAGCGGCATGGCGGGAGGGCAACGCCCCCTGTCCCGGCCGCATCGGAATCCGCACATTGTCGCCGCCGCCGGTCGTAAAGCCGAATTCCCCCGGCCGCGAGCGGCCGACGTGCCGATAGAGCCGCTCCGACTTGGAAATCAGTTCGAACCGGCCATCGGCATTGCCGACCGTCTCCGAGCCGCCAAGCAGGAGAAGGCCGCCCTCGCGCAGCGCGAAATGAAACAGCGAGATGGCTTTCGCCTGCGCCTCGGGGCGCAAATAGATCAGAAGATTCCGGCAGGATACCAGGTCGAGGCGCGAGAAGGGCGGATCGGCCAGCACATCCTGCACCGTGAAGACCACCATCGCGCGCAGCTTCGGCGAGATCCGGTAGCCGTGATCTTCCTTGGTGAAGAAGCGGGCGAGGCGCGCCGGGGATACGTCCACCTCGATCGTCTCGGGATAAAGCCCTTCCCGGGCGCGGGCGACGGCATCCGGATCGACATCGGAGGCGAAGACCTGCAACGTGACATCGCGCTTCGCCGCCACGATCTGCTCGTGGAACAGCATGGCGAGGGAATAGGTTTCCTCGCCGGTGCTGCATCCCGCAATCCAGAGGCGGATCGGATGATCGGGCCCCTGGCTGCCAATCAGATCGGGGACAATCTTCTCCGCGAGAAACTCGAACACGTGCCGATCCCGGAAGAAGCGGGTGACGTTGATGAGCAAATCCTTGACCAGAAGGTCGAGTTCGCGCGGGTCGCGCCGCAGGGTTTCGAGATACCGGTCGATATCGTCGGTCTCGACCGCGGCCATCGCCATGCGCCGCTCGATCCGGCGCTGTAGCGTGCCGGGCTTGTACAGCCTGAAATCGTGCGTGGTCTTCGCGCGCAGAAGATCGACGATCTCGGGCAGCCAGTCCCGCGGCCCATCCGCCCGGCGCGCGCCGTTCCACGGGCGGGTGAGGGCCATTTGCCGATCGTATCGGGCCAGCGCCTCGGGAATCTTCGCCACCGGCAGCACCAGATCCACCGTATCGGTCAGGATCGCGCTTCGCGGCATGCCGTCATAGCCGGCCTCGTCGGGGTCCTGCGCGATGACGAGCCCGCCTTTTTCCTTCACCGCTTTCAGCCCGATGCTGCCGTCGGCCCCGGTGCCCGACAGGATCACGCAGATGGCGCGCTCGCCGTATTCCTCCGCCAGGGAATGCAGCAGGAAATCGAAGGGAAGGCGCGCGCCATGCCGCACCTGCGGCTGCGAGAGATGGAGCGCGCCGTTGTTAAGCGAGAGGTAGGTTCCGGGCGGAATGACATAGAGGTTTTCGCGCTCAATCGGCATGCCGTCGGTCACCTGCCGCACCGTCATCGACGTGTGCCCGGCCAGCAGGTCCACCATCATGCTCTCGTGGGTCGGATCGAGATGCTGCACCAGGATGAAGGCCATGCCGTTGCCGGCGGGCAGCGCGGCGATGAGCTTGCGGCAGGCATCGAGGCCGCCGGCCGAAGCGCCCAGCCCGACAACCGGAAAGTCGTCAACACCGCCAGAAGGCCCGCGCGCCCGCGACGGACGCGGGCTCGATTGCGGCCGGGCCGCTTTGGCCTGATGCGGACGGCTCTTTCGCATGCTAGATATGATCTCGAAAAACGGCTTCCCAGGGGGAAGCGAGAACCGACACTATCACGGTTTTCCAACCATGGCGATCCGTTGAAACGCCCAATCCTTCCGGCGTTTCATTTCGGCATTCAATTCCGCCCCGATCAAGGTCACGTAGGCGCTCATATAGAACCAGAGCAGCAGGACGATCACCGCGCCGATCGATCCATAGATCCTGTCGTAGCTGCCGACTTTGGCGACATAGAGGGTGAAGGCGACCGACCCGGCGAGCCAGAGCGCGGTGGCGACCACCGTTCCCGAACTGACCCATTCCCATTGCCGCGGCACCCGGGCGGACGCGTGCCGGTACAAGAGCGCCAGGGAGACAAGGGCGAGCGCGGCCAGAATCGGCCAGCGCACCAGCGAAATCACCGCGTGCCAGGGTCCCGGCAGCGGCAGCAGATTCAAGAGGAGCGGCACGAGCGCGACAAGAGCGAGCGCAACGGCCCCCACAAGGGCCAGGCCGGCGCTCAAACCCAGGGCTTCGAGGTTGAAGCGGATGAAGCTGCGTTTTTCCTCGTAGCCGTAGCAAAGATTGATGGCCGTCATCAGCATCGCAGTGGCTGACCAGACGCTCCATAGGGCGAACAGGACGCTGATGATGAGCCCCGTGCCGAACTTCGCCCGCGGCTCGTAGATGATCGCGTGGAGCCAGGTGGCGATGAATTGGACCGCCTCGGGCGGAAGAATTCCCGCCATGGCCGCGATTTGCCGCCCCATCATGGCGGGATCCGCCACCAGGCCATAGAGCGATACCAGGGCCGTGAGCGTGGGGAAAATGGAGAGCAGCGCGTAGAAGGCGGTGGCGGCGGCAAGGGCCGAGAGATTGTCCCGGCCCATCTGCCGCCAAATTGCGGCTGCAATCACCCACCAACCGGCCCGAAAGGTCGTATCGATGCGGTCCTCTTGCCGTCCCCGGTGGCGGTGCATCGTCATTTCGCCGCCGAAAAATCGGCCTCGGGCGCCGTTTCTGGCCAGTCGATCGCCTGCGCGGATGCCGCACCGATCTGCTCGACCGCCTGGCGAAGCGAGGTCACGACATCATCGGCGTCGGTTTCCCGCAGGGCGTCCTGATACCTTGCGTCGTCTTCGCGCAACGTCCAGAAGCCGGCAACAATCGGCACGCGGGGCAGCCTGCGGCGCAGGCGCCGGATCAGATAGCGCGCACTGGCGAAATCGCCGGGGTCGAGATAGGACAGGCAGATCATCCGCACGTCGGTGACATCGAGCTGCAACATGTTCGGCGCCGACACGGCCAGGCTCGGCACGACGCGGGCGCCGATCCCGTCCTTGGTCAGAAGTTGTGCGAGCATCGCCGCGACCGCGGCATCGAGCGGGCCGCGACCCGCGATGCATAGCGCGACGCCTTCGTCCCGGCGGGCCGCGATGCCAAGGGCCAAGGGGCTCGAAGATTCCATGCCGATGCCATCGTCTTTCTCCGGCGCGGCGCTTGGCGATGCATGATCGGAGAGATCATCGATTACGCCATCCACGGCCTCTTTGATCTGCGCCAGGCGATCCTGGCCAAGTTCCCCACGACTGACATCCAATTGCGCTTGCTCCAGGCCCGGAATGGCGACTTCATCGTAATAGGCGGATAGCGGCTTTCCCTTGAGGAAAGCCTCGGCCTGATGCGCCGCCTCGTCGGAATTGCTTGTCAGCATCCGCCGATAGAAGCCTTCCGCCAGTGTCAGCGGGGGCTCGTTGCCCAGCATGACATCGAGAAATTCCAACCGCGTCACGTGACGGCCGAGAACGACGAGGCAGAGGGTGAGCGGCGTCGAGAGGAGCAATCCAACCGGTCCCCAAAGCCATGTCCAGAACGCCGCCGCCAGGAGAACGGCGACGGCGGACAGGCCGGTGCTGTGACCATATAGGAGGGGTTCGACGATCTGGCCGGTTACCAATTCAATGACGAGGAACAGGCTCACCGTCCATAGCAGCATCGACCAGCCGGGATCGACGGCAAGAGCCAGGGCTGCCGGGAAAGCCGCGGCAATGATCGGGCCTATATAGGGGACGAAGCGCAGCAGCATCGCGAGAATGCCCCAGAGCACCGGGTTCGGGATGCCGATGAGCCACAGGCCAATGCCGATCAGCAGACCGGATGTGGCATTGAGCGCGGTCTGCATCAGGAGGTAGCGGCTGAGGCGGCCGACCGCGTCGTCGAGCGCTTCGGTCGTGCGCCGCAGATCGCCCGAGCCCGCGAGCCGGATGAAACGGTCCCGCAGGTCGTCGCGCTGCAGCAGAAAGAAGATCACAAAGACGACGACGATGCCGGCCGTCGCCAGAGGTTGCAGCAGCGGCCCGATGACGTTTTCGATTATATCGAGGGGCGTCGCCTTGGGCTGGTG
>CALCYJ010000238.1 GCA_937905845.1 uncultured Rhodospirillales bacterium | reverse complement strand
CGAACGGAGCAGGGCATGGCGTCGGTCTGGCAACGCCTCACCGAGATTGTAGGATCGGCGAGCGAGCGCACGGGTGTTGTGGGCTCGCTGGCTAATCTGCTCGACCCCGACAACTGGCTCCCCGGCGGCAAGGACGCCGCGTTCACCCTGGCGTTGATCGCACTCTCTGCCAAGATGGCCGTAAGCGATGGCGTGGTCACCGCCTCCGAGCTTCGGGCCTTTCACCGCACCGTCGAGGCAAGCCTGTTCTATCCCTCCGGCGCCGCCGCGGCCGAGGGTGCGGCCTTCCGTTTCCGCCACTGGCACGAGATTGGTGATCATGTCTTCCAACGCCGCCATTAGACACGACGGCGACCGCGCCGCCGCCGCCCTGTTCGAGATCGCCGCCAGGCTTGCCGGCCGGCGCGTGGTGCTGATCGAGCCGGTGACGGGGGGCGGCAACAACCGCTTGCACCGCGTCGTCTGCGCCGACGGCACCAGGCTGGCGCTGAAAGCCTATTTTCAGGACCGCACGGATAGCCGCGACCGCCTCGGCACCGAATTCGCCGCGCTGCGCTTTCTGAGCGGGCAGGGCGTTTCCTGCGTGCCGGCGGCGATTGCGGCCGATCCGACGAGCGGCCATGCCCTGTATGGCTGGGCCGCGGGCGAGCCGGTGGTGCCACCCTCGATCGGCGATATCGACGCCGCGGTCCGTTTCGTCGCCCTCCTGAAACAAGCCGCGATGGATCCGGCCGCCGCCCTCCTGCCGCCGGCGTCGGAAGCCTGTTTCAGCGGGTTCGAACTGGTGCGGCAGGTCGAGGCGCGCTATGCCCGCCTACAGGCCGCGGCGGCGGCGAACGGTGCGCTCGGCCGCTTCCTGAAGCAGGAGATGCGCCCGGCGCTCGACCGTCATGCCACCGCCGCCCGCCTGGCCTATGCCGATGCCGGCCTCGATTTCGCCGCCGAGATCGATGGCGCGCGGCGCACATTGTCGCCCGCCGATTTCGGCTTCCACAATGCCCTGCGCCGGGCATCGGGCGAGCTGGTATTCCTCGATTTCGAATATTTCGGCTGGGACGATCCGGTGAAGCTTACCGCCGATTTCCTCTGGCATCCGGGCATGGTGCTGGAGGAAAAGCTGAAGCGGCATTTCCGCCAGCGCATGCTGGAGCTTTTCGCCGACGATCCGACCTTCGCCCGCCGCCTGGAGATCCTCCATCCGCTCTACGGGCTGCGCTGGGCGGCGATCGTGCTGAACGAATTCCTGCCCGAACGCTGGCGCCGGCGCGCCTTTGCCGGCACCACCCAGCGCCTGTCCGTGCTCTCCCGCCAGCTTGCACGCGCCCAGGGCCTGATCCGGCAGCTTGACGCCGATAGGGGAGCCTTGTCCGATGAGGTCTAGTCCGAAGTCCATTAGCGCCGCCCTGCTGCGGGCGGAAGCGGCCTTCGCCGCGCCGAGGCCTGAAGAGGTTCCCGCGCTCGACAGCCGGTCCAAGGCGCTGCGGCGCCTGGTGGTGGATGGGCTGAAGGGCGGTGGCCGCGGTCATCTCGGCGCCGCCTTCTCGGCAATCGAGATCCTGCGCGTGCTCTACGACGAGGTGCTGCGCGTCGATCCCGCCCATCCCGCCTGGCCCGAGCGCGACCGCCTGCTGCTGTCCAAGGGCCACGGCTGCCTGGCGCTCTATGCCATCCTCGCCGACAAGGGCTTCTTTCCGACGGACGAGCTTACCCGCTTCTGCCGTTTCGACAGTTTCCTCGGCGGCCATCCCGACGCCGCCAAGGTGCCCGGCGTCGAGGCATCGACCGGCGCGCTCGGCCATGGCCCCTCGATCGGCCTTGGGCTGGCGCTCGCCGCCCGCCTGCACCACCGGCCATCCCGCGTCTTCGTCGTCACCGGCGATGGCGAGATCAACGAAGGCTCGGTATGGGAGGCCGCGATGTCGGCGGCCAAGCACCGGCTCGACAATCTCACCATCATCGTCGATTACAACAAGCACCAATCCTATGCCGCGACCGCCGAGGTGCTCGATCTCGAACCGCTCGCCGACAAATGGCGAAGCTTCGGCTTCGCGGTGCAGGAGGTCGACGGCCACGATGTCGCCGCCCTGCGCACGCTGTTCCGCGCGCTGCCCTTCAGCCCCGGCCGCAAGCCCAATGCCATCATCGCCCATACGGTGAAGGGCAAGGGCGTGTCCTTTGCCGAGAACAATCTCGCCTGGCACCACAAGTCGAACGTTCCGGCCGCCGAACTCGAAGCGGTCTATCGCGAACTCGAGGATTGAGCCGATGCGCAAGACCAGCCTGGATTGCGTCTATGAAATGGCCAAGCGGGACGAGCGCGTCGTCTTCCTCGGTTCCGACCTCGGCGTCGGCACGCTCGACGAATTCCGCACCACCTTTCCCGACCGTTTCTTCATGGAGGGGATCGCGGAGCAGAATCTCATCGGCATGGCGGCGGGCCTGGCGATGGATGGGTTCATCCCCTATGTCAATACCATCGCGACCTTCCTCACCCGGCGCTGCTTCGAGCAGGTGGCGGTCGACCTCTGCCTGCACAATCTGCCGGTGCGGCTGATCGCCAACGGCGGCGGCCTGGTCTATGCGCCGCTCGGCCCGACCCATCTCGCGATCGAGGATATGGGCATCCTGCGCGCGCTGCCCAACATGGCGGTGGTGGCCCCGGTCGATGCCGAAGAGATGCGGCGCTGCATGGCGGCGACGCTGGATTGGCCCGGCCCGCTCTATATCCGCCTGGGCAAGGGCGGCGATCCCGTCGTCTCCGATGCCAAGGCCGGCTTCGCGCTTGGCAAGGGGATCCTCATGCGCGAGCCGGGGCGGCTGCTCTTCGTCTCCACCGGGATCATGAGCGGGCGGGCGCTGGCCGCGGCCGAACTGCTGGCGGCGCGCGGCATCGCCGCCGGCGTCCTGCATCTCCATACCGTGAAGCCGCTGGACGAGGCGGCGCTGCTGAGGCTGGCGCGCGAGGTCGAAACGGTGGTGACGGTCGAGGAGCATGTCCTGGCCGGCGGCCTTGGCAGCGCGGTGGCGGAACTCTTCGCCGACCGGCTGGCCCAAGCGCCGCGCCTGCTGCGCCTGGGCCTGCCCGACCGGTTCCCGGAGAAATACGGCAGCCAGGACGATCTCCTGCGCCATTTCGGCCTCACGCCTGAGCAGATCGCCGAGCGCGCGGCGTCCCTTGGCATGCGGAGCGCTGCATGAGCGCGGCGCTGCAACGGCCGCAGCCGGGCTTTCTCAACGGCGAGGAAGCGGCGCTGGGCGAAAGTTTCATCACCGCCGGCCATGTCATCGTGCCGGTCGAGGACGAGGCCGGGCTCGAGCGCTTGCGCGCCGCCATGGCCGAAGCGGCGGCGGCGCATCTCGATCTGGCGAAACCTGTGGATCCCGGGCGCTTCCTGGACGAGATCCATCGCCAGGTCACGCCTGAGCGGCTCAATCCCCTGCGGCTCAAGGTCATCGAGGCCGTCAACGCGCTGCCCTGGGCGCGGCAAACCTATTTCCGCCTGGCGCGGCGGGCGCTGGAGACGCTGGTCGGCAACGAGCTGGTCATGCAGCGCCGCCTCAATCTCTCGATCCAGCTCCCGGGCGACGACAGTTCGCTGCTCGGCGTGCATGCCGACGTGTGGGACGGCGATTCGCCCTTTGAAGTGGTGGCCTGGCTGCCGCTGGTCGATTGCTATGCCACCAAGAGCATGTATCTGCTCGCGCCCGAGAAGGGCCGCGCGGTCGAGGCCGCCTTCGGCCGTTTCCAGGGCGGCAGCGAGAGCGATCTGTTCCAGGCCATCGAAGGAGACGTGGAATGGCTGTCGGTGCCGTTCGGCAAGATTCTGCTGTTCAGCCAGAATCTCATGCACGGCAATGTGGTGAACCGCGAGGCGACCAGCCGCTGGTCGATGAACTGCCGCTTCAAAAGCCTGTTCAGCCCCTATGCCGGCAAGCGGCTCGGCGAGTTCTTCGAGCCGATCAGCATTCGCGCCGCTACCAGGCTCGGCATGGGCTACCGTTTTCCCGAGGG
>CALCYJ010000237.1 GCA_937905845.1 uncultured Rhodospirillales bacterium | reverse complement strand
GGCAAGGGCGGGAGAAGAACGACAGCCGATATCGGCCCGCATGTTCGGCGCTGCCCTGCTCGCAGCGGCTGGTGTTCTGATACTCGCGCAAGAGCCGCGGTACGTCGGCGGGCGGAACCTTCAGCAAGTCGCCGAGGAGCCGGGCGTCGACACAGAAGGCGCCGTCGTGCAATTCGACCTGCATGCGCGATCTCCGGTTTCGGATTTTAAAAATATATATTATATATATCTTATATTCAACCGCCGTTGGAAGCACGGAACATCGGCGGAAGGATCAGCTCTTTGCGCCACCGCAAAGAGCTGGTCCGCCCGCTCGCCTATCCTTCGGCTTTCCGTCCCTCTGGGTGCAGCCGCTTCATGCCGACCACGACGCCTCTATCCCGCTGGACCATGGCGCATTTCGCCGCCGCCATCGCCTGCTTCCTGCTGGCGCAGGCGCTGATGGCAGCGGGGTTCTGCTATCCGCTGCACCCCTTGCAGGCGCCGGAGACCCTGGCCGTGGTGCATCTGCTCACCATCGGCTGGCTATCGACCTTGCTGTTCGGCGCGCTCTATCAGTTCGTTCCGGTCATCACCGGCGCCGCGCTGCCGAGCCGCAACCTGCCGCTCGTCGCTCTCCTGTCGATTCAGCTCGGCCTGTTCGGCATGCTGGCGGGCTTCCTGGGTCCGCTCTATGGCTTCAATTCCGCGCGCTTCTGCCTTCCCGCCGGCGGCATGCTGGTTTCGCTTGGCTTCGCGCTTGGCGCCGGCCTGCTGCTCGTAACGCTTCTGCGGGCGCGGCCGCTCGGCCTGCCGGCCCGCTTCATCGCCGCCGGCCAGATATTTCTGCTGCTGACGTTCGCTCTGGGCTTCTGTTTCAGCCTGGCGCTGGCGATCCCGGGCTTGCCCGACTGGCTGACTGACCTGCCGGGACACGCCCTGTGGGTGCATGCGCTGGCGGGCCTTGCCGGATGGTTCACGCTGACCGCGATGGGCGTGGCCTACCGGTTGCTGTCGATGTTCATGCTGGCACCCGAGAGGGATCATTCCCGGCGCGGTCGCTGGAGCTTCCGCCTCGCCGCCGGCGGCATCGCGCTGACCGCGGCCGGAGGCCTGTGGCTTACGGCCACGCAGCAGCGCTGGGCCTTGCCGCTCGCCGGCCTGATCGCCGGGGCAGGCGCCCTGCTCTATCTCGCCGAAATGCGCGGGCTCTATCGCGCCCGGCAGCGGCGGGCGCTGGAACTCAACAGCCGCGCCGCGGCGGCGGCATTCGCCGCGCTGGCGCTGAGCCTGGCGCTGCTCGCCGGCCTTGCCGCCACCCGGCATCTCGCAGCCCATGCGGGAACGCTCGGCCTGCTGGTGATGTTCGGCTGGCTGTCCGGCCTCGGCCTAAGCCAGCTCTACAAGATCATCCCCTTCCTGACCTGGCTGGAACGCTACGGCAGCAAGCTCGGCCACGGCCGGGTGCCACGGGTGCAGGATCTGGTCGATGAGCGCCGCGCCGCGCCGTGGTTCGTTCTGTACGGGTTGGCGGTGGCGCTGGCGGTCGCGGCCGATTTGGCGGATCTAAGCCGCCTGGTTCAGATCGCTTTCGCCGTGCAGCTTCTGGCCAGCCTCGCTCTCAGCCGCGAATTCTGGCGCGCGCGCCATGCCGCGCCCGAGCGCTCGCCCACCCTCCCCCGCAAACTCGCAGGTGCCCCATGACCCGACCCGATCCCGCCTTTCTCGACGTCAGGCCTATTCTTGCCGCCGGCGGCGAACCGTTCGACGACATCCTGCGCGCCGTGGCGGCGCTGGCGCCGGGACAGGCTTTGCGCCTGGTCGCCTCGTTCAAGCCCGTACCGCTGTTCGCCGCCCTCGCCCGCAAAGGCTTCGTGCATAGCGAGCGGCCGCTGACGGGCGATGATTGGGAGGTGTTGTTCACCCCGGCCGCGACCGTTCCGTCGGAAGAGCCCGCGACGGCGCCGGCGGCGGGAGATGCGCAAGCCTGGCCGGCACCGGCGCGCGCGCTCGACAATCGCGGCCTGTCGCCGCCCGAGCCCATGGTGCGGATTCTCGAAACCTTGGCGACGATGGCCGCGGGCGAAGTCCTGGAAGCCCTCAACGACCGCGATCCGATATTTCTCTACCCCGAACTCGCCAAACGCGGCCATGCCCATCGCACCGAACCCCGCATCGTCGCCGAAGGCGGCAAGGCCTTCCAGATCTTGATCCTGGCCGGCGGTGCCGCCGCGGTGTCGTCATGAGCGCGCCGCCGGTCGATGTGCTGCGCGAGGCGCTGAAGGATGTGTTCGACCCGGAACTCGGCTGCAATATCATCGATCTCGGATTGGTCTATGATATCGCCGTGGATGGCGCCGATGTCACCATTACCATGAGCATGACGACACCGGGATGCCCGGCGCAGGCGGCGATCACCAACGGGGTCGAACAATGCCTGTCGGCACAGGAGGGCGTCGGAATGATCGCCGTCAATGTCGTGTGGGAGCCGCGCTGGTCGCCGCAGCGCATGAGCACCGAGGCGAAGCTGGAGCTGGGCGTCTCCCTCTGATCGCCCATGCCGCGCAGTGTTCGGCGGCCGGTCGCCGCAAGAACCGCATTCCTGCATTTCGACCGACACGAAAGGCATCCCATGTCGATCATCACCAGTACCTTGGGCTTTCCGCGCATCGGCCCGCGCCGCGAGTTGAAAGCCACGCTTGAGAATTACTGGTCGGGCAAGAGCACCGCCGCAACCCTGCTCGATGACGCCAGGGCTCTGAGGGCGGCAGCCTGGGCCCGTCAGCATGCCGCCGGTATCACCCATATCCCGAGCAACGACTTCTCGCTCTACGACCATATCCTCGATACCAGCACCATGGTCGGGGCCATTCCCGGCCTCTATGGCTGGAGCGGCGGCGCGGTTTCTCTCGATAGCTATTTCGCCATGGCCCGAGGGACCCGCGGCCGGATCGGCGGCGATCTTCCGGCGATGGAGATGACCAAATGGTTCGACACCAATTACCATTTCATGGTGCCGGAGTTCGCGCGGGACCAGACATTCTCGCTGTCCTCGACCAAGCCGGTCGATGAATTTCTCGAAGCCAAAGGCCTTGGATACCATACAAGGCCGGTCGTTGTCGGGCCGGTGACCTATCTGCTGCTGGGCAAGAGCCGGGACGCGGGCCTCGATCCGCTGTCGCTTCTGCCAGGCCTGCTCCCGGTCTACGCGGAGGTTCTCCGCCGCCTTGCCGCCGCCGGCGCGGACTGGGTGCAGATCGATGAGCCGGCGCTGGTCCTCGATCTCGACGAAGAGACGCGGCAGGCGTTCCGCACCGCCTATGCCGCGCTCGCGCAAGCGGCACCCGGCATCAAGCTGCTGCTGACGACTTACTTCGGCGGGCTCGGCGATAATCTCGACACGGCACTGGGCCTGCCGGTTGCCGGGCTGCACCTCGATCTGACTCGCGCCCCCGGAGAGATCGAGCGGGTGATCGCAAAAGCGCCGGCGGACCTCGTCCTGTCGCTGGGCCTGATCGACGGCCGCAACGTCTGGCGCGCCGATCTCCCGGCCCTGCTCGACCGGATCGAGCCGCTGGTCGCGCGCCGCGGTGCGGATCGATTGATCCTGGCGCCTTCCTGCTCGCTTCTTCATGCGCCGGTCGATCTTCGGCAGGAGAGCGGCCTCGACCCGGATCTCCAGAGCTGGCTGGCCTTCGCGGCGCAGAAGGTCGAGGAGCTGACGATTCTCGGCCGGGCGCTGAACGAAGGCCGTGGCGCCGTGGCGGCGGCGCTGGATGAATCAGCGCGGGCGGCGGCGGCGCGAAAGACCTCGCCCAAGATTCACGATCCTTCCGTCCGTGCGCGGATGATCGCGGCGACGCCGGAAATGTCGCGGCGGCAGGCACCCTTCGCGGCCCGCCGGACGCTTCAGCATCAGCGCCTGGCGCTGCCTTCCTTCCCGACCACCACCATCGGTTCCTTCCCGCAGACACAAGAGGTCCGAAAGGCGCGCGCGGCCAACGCCAAGGGCAGTATGAGCGACGCCAGCTACGCGGCCTATCTGCGCCAGGAGACCGCGGCGGCCGTGCATTGGCAGGAGGAGATCGGCCTCGACGTGCTCGTTCACGGCGAGTTCGAGCGTAACGACATGGTGCAGTATTTCGGCGAGCAGCTTTCGGGCTATGCCTTCACCAAACACGGCTGGGTGCAGAGCTATGGTTCGCGCTATGTCCGGCCGCCGGTCATCTACGGCGATGTCTCGCGGCCGCACCCGATGAGTGTGGAATGGTCGGCCTATGCCCAATCGCTGACGGCCCGGCCGATGAAGGGCATGCTGACCGGCCCCGTCACCATGCTGCAATGGTCGTTCGTGCGCAACGATCAGCCCCGCGCCGATACCTGCCGCCAGATTGCCCTCGCCCTGCGCGACGAGGTGGTCGATCTGGAGAAGGCCGGCATCCGCATCATCCAGGTCGACGAGCCGGCGTTCCGCGAAGGTCTGCCGCTGCGCAAGGCCGCGTGGCCGGCCTATCTCGGCTGGGCTGCCGAATGCTTTCGTCTCGCGGTCTCCGGCGTGCGCGACGATACGCAGATCCACACCCATATGTGCTATTCGGAATTCAACGACATCATCGCCGCCATCGGCACCATGGACGCGGACGTCATCTCGATCGAAACCGCGCGCTCGAAGATGGAACTTCTGCAAGCCTTCACCGCCTATCATTATCCGAACGAGATCGGGCCGGGCGTCTACGACATCCATGCGCCCCGGCTGCCGAGCGTCGAGGAAATGACCGATCTCCTGGCCAAGGCGGAATTGACGCTTGCCGCCGGCCAGATCTGGGTCAATCCCGACTGCGGCCTCAAGACCAGGACATGGGAAGAAGTGCGGCCCGCCCTGGCGAATATGGTCGAGGCGGCGAAACGCATCCGCGCCGCCATCCGCTGACATCCAGGCAGGGAAGCGAGGCTTTCTGTTGCTGAAAGTATACCGATCGGTCTAGGATTATCCGATCGGTATGGAAGAGGAGACATTTCATGGCTGCTTTGGTGCCACCCTTCACTCGGGAGAGCGCGATTGCCAAGGTCCGCATGGCCGAAGACGGCTGGAACAGCCGGGACCCGCAGCGCGTGGCGCTGGTCTATACGGAAGACAGCCGGTGGCGAAATCGCGCCGAGTTTCCGGCCGGACGGACCGAGATCATCGCCTTCCTGACGCGGAAATGGGCCAAGGAGCTGGACTATCGCCTGATCAAGGAAATCTGGTCGTTCGACGGCAACCGCATTGCGGTGCGCTTTGCCTACGAATGGCACGACGATAGCGGGCACTGGTTCCGCTCTTACGGCAATGAAAATTGGGAGTTCGATGAAACCGGCTTGATGCAGCGCCGTTTCGCGTCGATCAACGACCTGCCGATCGCGGAATCGGAACGGAAGTTCCATTGGCCGCTCGGCCGCCGTCCGGACGATCATCCCGGCCTCTCCGATCTCGGCCTCTAATGCGCACGCCGCTCGACGTCACGACATGACGCGCCTGGTCTTTGAAAAAGCGGACGCCGTTCCGCTGGTAGCCGAAGTCTTCCGGGAACTCGGCTTCGAGGGCGCCTCGCTCAGCCGCATCACCGAGCGGACCGGGCTTGGCAAAGGCAGCCTCTATCACTTTTTCCCCGGCGGCAAAGAGGAGATGGCGGCGGCAATCCTGGCCGATATCGACGCCTGGTTCGTGCGTCACGTCTTCGAGCCGCTCGAAAAGGGCGAACCCCGCGCGGCGATTGCGCAGATGTGGCGATCCGTCAACACCTACTTCCGCTCGGGCCGCCGCATCTGCCTTGTCGGCGCCTTCGCGCTCGACGAGACCCGGGACCGTTTCGCCGCGCCTATTCATCGCTATTTCGCGCGATGGGTCGAGGCCTTGCGCCGCGCCCTGATGCGGGCCGGCGTGGAGGGCGCGGCGGCGGGCCAATTCGCGGAGCAAACCGTCGCGGGAATTCAGGGCGCGCTCGTCCTGGCGAGGGCATTGAACAAAAACGCCCTCTTCACCCGCGCCTTGACGCGGCTCGCGCAGCGTTTGGACGCCGGCATTCCCACCCAGCCGTGAGATCGCCTGGAGATTGTCCGGGCGAGACGACACCGGGGCCGGCACCGTCCTTTTCTCTGTAACGATCATGCCTGAGCGCGTACAAGGGAATGGGTGGGTTTGCGCGATGGCTCGCCGCCTCCTGGCATCGGAAATCACGTCGCGCCTTTACGGAGCGGGCGGATGCTGACCGGGTCCTATCATTATCCATGCATCGACGGCATTCTTTTCGGCACGCCCTGGCAGGAGGCGCTGCGGCAGGAAGCCGATCGTCTCGGCGCCCGCCGGGTGTTCGCGATCGCCAGCCGTTCGCTGGCCGCGGCGATGCCGCTTGGCCCGATGCTGCACGAGGCACTGGGCGAGCGTTCGGCCGGCCTGGTGCACGACATCGCCGCCCATTCGCCGCGCGAGGATGTCGCGCGTGCGGCCGCGGCGGCGCGCGATGCCGGCGCCGACCTGCTGGTGGCAATCGGCGGCGGGTCGGTCGTCGATGCCGCCAAGGTCGCGCAATTGTGCCTCGCCCGCGACATCTTCGCCGCGGCGGGGTTCGACGCGCTACGTCATCGGCGGCATGCCGCCATCGCCGATTATGCGCTTCCCGTTCGCGTCATCGCCGTGCCGACGACGCTTTCGGGCGCCGAGTTCACGGCCTTCGCCGGCGTCACCGATACCGCGCGCCAGGTGAAGGAAGGCTACGCCCATCCCGAAATGGCGCCGCGCACGGTGATCCTCGATCCGCAGATCACGGTGCATACCCCGGCGGCGCTCTGGCTCTCGACCGGAATCCGGGCGGTCGATCACGCGGTCGAGGATCTTTGTTCCGTCAACAGCCAGCCTTTCGCCGACGCGGCCTCGATCCATGCGCTGCGGCTGCTCGCTCGCAGCCTGCGGCGGACCAGGGCCGAGCCTGGCGATCTCGATGCAAGGCTTGAAAGCCAGATCGGCGTGTGGCTGTCGCTGACCGGGACGCAAGGCGGGGTGCAAAAAGGCGCGAGCCATGCGATCGGCCATGTGCTCGGCGGCACCGCCGGCGTGCCGCACGGCTTCACCTCCTGTGTCATGCTTCCCGCCGTCCTGCGCTGGAACCGCGCCGAGACCGCCGAGCGGCAGAGGCTGGTGAGCGAGGCGCTGGGCGAGCCCGGCCTGGACGCCGCCGACGTCGTCGCGCGCCTCATCACCGATCTCGGTCTTCCCCGCACGCTGCGCGAGGTGAAGCTGCAACGCGAGCAGCTTCACCCCATCGCCCAGCAGACGATGCACGATCCCTGGACCGCGACCAACCCGCGCAAGATCGCCGGCCCCGAGGATGTCCTCGAAATCCTCGACATGGCCTGGTGATCGCGCGCCGCCCCGCTTGCTTTACGCCCCGCTTGTCTCGCGGCCGCGTCAGTGTCCGTGCGGCGCCGCATATTTCACGTTGAGCCAGGCATAAAGCGGGCCGAGGCCATTCATGATGATGACGGCGATGAGGGCTGCGACCGGGCTGTGCGGCGTCGGGCCGAACCCGCCATAGAAGGTTGCGAAATAGGAAGCGAAGCCGAAGAACATCCCCGGCACGAAGCCTAATCCGAGCCCGGGAATGCGCGCCAGCAGCATTTGTCCCGCATTGAGGCAGAAAAGGATCACGCATTCCGCCAGTACAAAACTCGCGCCGGTGAAATGATGCGATGACCAGTCGAAGCCAAGCACGATCAGGAAAGCGGTGATCGAACCGATGGGCATCACCGGCCAGATCTTGCGCAGGACTTCGGGTGTCGGACCACCGGCGGCAAAGGTGCCGGCCCAACCAATGAAGATTGCCCAGGGCGGCAGATTGTAGGGCGGCATCGAGACGAAGATCGTGGTGACGGCGAGAATGGACGCGGTGATTTCCGCGGGTGGCTTTCTCATTATGGTCCCTCCCCTCAGTGACGGTGAATTTCGCACGTATAGTGCGTCTCGACGGTGACCCGACCGCGCTTCACAACCCAGAGCCGGACCGGGATGTCAAGCAGGGCATCGGCCACGTCATAGGTATCGAGGATGACGAGGTCGGCCTGGCGGCCGACCTTGATTCCGTAATCCTTGTCGATCCCCATGGCGCGCGCAGCGCCCTGGGTCCCCATTTCCAGCACATAGGCCTGATTCTGCGGCGTGCCGAATTGCGCCAGATGGGCCAGGAAATTGCCGATCAATAGCGGATCGGCCTTGCCGAAAGGCGTGAAGGCGTTGCGGATGTTGTTGGAGGAGAACGTCACATTGACGCCGCCGTCACGCAGCCGCCGCACCGGCGTCAACCCGCGCCGGGGGTTGCGCTCGTCGTTGCGGCCGCCCAGATAGACGTCGGTCGCCGGCAGGGTGACGATGTGAATGTCGGCTTCCTGCAGCAAGGCGATGATGGGCTTCGCCTCTTCGCCGGTGAGCGCCCCGAGGCTGGTGACGTGCCCAAGAGAGACGCGGCCGTGATAGCCGGTCTCGATGGTCTTGCGCGCGACATAGCTCGCGGCGGCGAAGCGTTCGTCCGACGGGTTGTCGGCGAAATCGGCGTGCATGTCGATCGCAACCCCGTATTTCTGGCCGAGCGCGAAAACGGTGTCGATATGCTTCTCGGTATCGGCGCGCGTCAGTTCGTTATAGGGGCAGCCGCCGACCACATCGGCGCCGAGGCGCAACGCCTGCTCCATAAGTTCGATCGTGCCCGGAGATTTCAAGATCCCTTCCTGCGGGAAGGCGACAATCTGGAGATCGAGAAGGTTGCGATATTCCTCCTTGAGTTCGAGCGCGGTCTCGACGCCGATAAGGCCCTGGATGACATCGACATCCGGCTGCGCCCGGACGGCGACCGTTCCCGCCTTCACCGCCATGTCGAGAACCTGGCGCGATCGCGCCAGCACGTCCTCGCGTTCCTGCTTGCCTTTGAGAATGCCGGTAATGCGGATCGCCTCTTCGAGCGTGCCGCTGCGCGCCGGCATGCGCCGGTGGAGGAATGCCTTCTCAAGGTGGAGATGGGGTTCGAGAAGACCCGGGATCGCGGCGCGGCCGCCGGCATCGATGACGCGCGCGGCCTCTCCCCCGATCTCGCGTTCGATCGCCGTGATGCGGCCGCCGTCGATGGCGATATCGACCGGCTCGGGATGATCGGCCGTACGCACCCGCCTTATCAAGAGCTGCATCGCCTTCCTCCCATTTTCTGGTTTCTAGTAACCGAGGGCTAGTCCCTCCCCCCGCGGATCGGCACCGCCTTCAAAAAAGCCGCCGACCGCCGGGTTCAGCCGGATCGCCTGCGCCGTGCCCATGCGCGCATGCGGCCAGGCCACTTCGTCGGCCGGATGCCCCATGCGGACGAGACCGGCCACGGCATCGTCCCCCTTGCGGGTCTCGACCAGCAGGTTGTTGGCGCTGTCGCCCCAGGACCGGCCGTAGAGAAGGCGCGGCGCCTCGATCGCCTGCTGGACGTTGAGGCCGAAATCGACCACCCGGGTGACGAGCGCGGCATTGGTCTGCGGCTGCACCTCGCCGCCCTGACTGCCATGCACGAGATAGGGGCGCCCGTCGCGGAACAGCATGCCGGCCATCAAGGTCGAGGCCGACTGCTTGCCGGGCGCCAGGACATTGGGATGGGCCGCATCGAGCGAGAAGAACGAGCCGCGGTTCTGCAACAGCACGCCCGAGTCCGGATCGAGCACGGCCGCGCCGAAATCGAAATAGAGGCTTTGCACCAGGCCGACGGCATTGCCTTCGGCATCGGCGGTCGCGATGAAGACGGTATCGCTGCCGGTCTTTCGGCTCCGCGTCTTGCGCGCGATCGCCGCCAAGGCCGCCGGCCGTTCCCGGCTGGCGGTCGCCGGATCGAGAAGCTCCGCCATGGGGATGTCGAGAAAGTGCGGGTCGGTGAGCCAGGTATCGCGCTTGCGGAACGCCCATTTGATGGCCTGGATGAGCGCGCTGAAATAGGCGGACGAGCCATCCCCCAGAGCGGCGAGGTCGAGCCCGGCGAGGAAATTCAGGATCAGCAGTCCGGCGAGCCCCTGGGAGGGCGGCGGAAGCTGAAAGGCGGTACAGTCGCGATAGCGGACCGAGACCGGTTCCACCCATGCCGCCCGATAGAGGGCGAAATCCTCCGCCGCGAGGAGGCCGCCCCGATGCGCGAGGTAGCGCGCAATCGAGGCACCGACCTCGTCATAGAAGGCGCGCGGCCCCCGTTGCGCAATGAGCGAGAGGCTCCGGGCCAATTGCGGCTGCGCCAGCCGCCTACCCTCGCGCAGCGCTGCGCCACCGGGAAGAAAGACCGCGGCGGCGCCGGCATCCTCGCCCAGTGCTGCGGCGCTCTCGACGATCCAGGCGGCGAGTCCGGCGCTCACCGGCGCCCCCGCCTGGGCATAATCGATCGCGGGCGCCAGCAGCCGGCCGAGCGGCAGCCGGCCAAAACGGTCATGCGCCAGCCGCCAGCTATCGACCGCGCCAGGCACCGTGATCGCCGCGCGTGGCCCGCGTGCCGGGATCTCCTTGCACCCTTTATAGGCGGCAAGATCGGCGACCCGCGCCGCGGTGCCGCTGCCGTTGATGCCGGAAAGCCGCCCCGACGCCCCGTCATGGATGAGCCAGAAGGCGTCCCCGCCGATCCCCGTCATATGCGGCAGGACCGAGCCCAGAGCGGCCGCGGCACCGAGCGCGGCATCGACGGCGCTGCCACCCTCCTTCAGGATGTCGAGCGCGACGAGCGAGGCAAGGTAGTGCGGCGTGGCGA
>CALCYJ010000236.1 GCA_937905845.1 uncultured Rhodospirillales bacterium | reverse complement strand
GGCGCGAATTCTGATCGACCGGCTGAGTCCACCCGGTCGGAAAGCGCGCTAGCCGCCGCGGGGCAGGTTGCGATGGTCCCAGTTGCGCTCGAGCTGACGCAGCGTGTCGCAGGCCGCCTCGATCTGGCGGCCGCCGTCATGGGCGGCGAGGCGCGCGGCATGCAAGGCTTCGGCCTCGGCGACCCGGGCGCAGAGTTCGAGACCCTTCTGCGATACTTTGATCAGGGTCGAGCGGCGATCGTGCGGCGAGCGCTGCTGGTGGAGATAGCCGGCCTCGACCAGCTTCTTGAGATTGTAGGAGACGTTGGAGCCGAGGTAATAGCCGCGGTCCATCAGATTGCGGACATTGATCTCCTCCACCCCGATATTGCTGAGCAGGAGACATTGCACCGGGTTGATGTCGATGACGTCGAGCCGGTCAAGCTCCGCCCGCAGCACGTCGAGGAAGCGCCGGTGCAGCCGTTCGATCAGCCGCGTGAGATCGTAATAGAAGCCGTTCACGTCGCCGCGCCTCCGCAAAGCCTTCTCACCTCGCCCGGGGCCGGTGCCGCAAAGCGCCACCCGCCACCGCACTCGCCCCGCCGGACACGGATCGAACCTCGGCTGCGCAAAAGGGGAGATATAGCGTTACCGGCCCTTGCAACCCAGGGAAGATTGCACAGGCGTCCAGCATCTTCCGATTAGATTACCAAAGCGTAAATTGTCAAGCCGAAGCCCGCGCGCGGCCGTGCCGATTGACGAATGGCCGGAAGGGTTCATAATCCCGTTGGGCGAGTGCAAGACGCGATAAGCTCGGGTTGTAGACCGACGAAGCTCGGGTTGCAGACCGGCGACTGGGGGCCGTCGACCTCCGGCGACCTTATCGCGGGACTTGCGGCTTCTTGGGGGTCGATCCTGAGCACCAGCGGAAAAGATAGGCGCGCCAGCACGTCGATTGCCTCTGCCGTGATCGATTCCGCTGCGGCTGTCGCCGTGATTGCGTCTCTTGCGGCCGCGGGCATGGCGCGGGCGCGAGCGCGCCATGGCTGACATGCCCCCCGACCGGCGCCTGAACGACCTGGTGGCCCTGGCGCGCAGCCGAGCCGAGGACAGCCGGCGCGCCCTGCTCGAAAACATGTCCGATCTTTTCCTCTCGCCCTCCAGCCGGCTGAGCGAGCGCGAGCGGACCCTGATGACGCAGATCATCGAGCGGCTGTTGCTCGATGTCGAAATCGAAGTGCGGCGACGGCTGGCGGAGCGGCTGGCCGAGACCGCCAACGCGCCGGCCGATCTGGTCGCCTTCCTCGCCAATGACGAGATCGCGGTCGCGCGCCCCGTGCTGCTGCAAAGCCCGCTCCTGCACGATACCGACCTGATCGAAGTGGTGAAGCTGCGCAGCCGCGAGCACCGCCTGGCGGTGGCGATGCGCCAGGGGCTCGGCGCCGCCGTCACCGACGCGCTGATCGAGCTTGGCGACGAGCAGGTGATCGAGGCCCTCATCGCCAATCACGATGCCGCGCTCTCGCGCCAGGCGATCGATTACCTGGTCGAGGAATCCCGGCGCGTCGATCGTTTCCAGGAGCCGCTGCTGCATCGCCCCGACCTGCCGCTGGCGCTTGCCCATCGCATGTTCTGGTGGGTGTCGGCGGGGTTGCGCCACGCCATCCTGCTGCGCCACGACATTCCCGAGGAGATGCTGGACGATCTTCTCGAAGGGGCGACGGGCGCAGCGCTCGAGAGCGCGGATCTGCGCCGGCACGGCGAAGCGGAGAAGCTTGCCCTGCGCGTCGCCGAGCAGGGCGAATTGTCGGAGCGCTACATCGTCCAGAACCTGCGGCGTGGCCATGTCGGCGCCGCCATCGCCGGCCTGGCGAAGCTCGGCGGCATCGATGTCGCGACGGCGCGGCGCATCCTGCTCGATCGCGGCGGCGAGGCCATCGCCGCCTGCTGTAGGGCTGCGGGCTTCAGCCGCCAGGGTTTCGCCGCCGCCTTCCTGCTCAGCCGCGAAGCCCACGACCAAGGCCTGCCGACGGCGCCGGCGGCGATCGAAGAGACGCTGGCGCTGTTCGACCGCATGACGGTGGCCCAGGCCCGCGCGGCGCTGCGCTATTGGGCGCGCGACAATGATTATGCCATGGCCGTCACCGCCCTTTCCGCGAGCCAGCCCGCCTCAGGGCCCGAAGCCTGGAGCAAGGCATGACCGACGGGGGAGATTTCGCCCGCGCGGCGCGGCAGCCGGCCAACGACGTCATCCTGGCCGCCCCAGGCGATGCGCCGGATGGCGTGACGGACCTGGCCGCGGCCCTTGGCGATGGGTTGCTCGACGCGCTGTTCGGCCAGGCCGCGCCCACCTATATCGCCAGCCTCGCCGGCAACCTGATCTATGCCAACCACGCCTATCGCCAGATCGCCGAGCGCGAGATCGGCACGCGCGCCTTCGTGCTGACCCAAGCCCACCGCCGCATGGTCGAGCGCGTGGTCGAGCGCCGGGAAGTGGTCCATGGCCGCGAGCAGATCGCGACCCCGGGCGCGGCCCGCACCTACAGCGCCCGCCATTTTCCGATTTTCGCGGCCGGCCAGCGCCTGGTCGCCGTCGGCGGCAGTTTCGCCGATGCCACCGGCGAGGCGGAGGCGCTTTCCCTCGCCCAGTATGAAAAGCAGCGTTTCCAGGACATCGTGCGCGCCACCTCGGACTGGGTGTGGGAGACCGGCTCGGCCGGCGATCTGAGCTTCGTTTCGGATCGTATCGTCGCGATCCTGGGCCTGCCGCCGGTGCTGCTCCATGGCCGCAGCCTGACCTCCGTCGGCCGTTTCGTCGCCGGGCCGCGCGAGAGCGCCGACGCGCCGAAGGCCATCGCCGCCCGCCGCCCGTTCCGCGATGCCGCCTTCGAGGTCGAGGACGCGAGCGGCGCCACGCGGCGCTTCACCTTGAGCGGCGTGCCGATCTTCGATGCCAGCGGCCATTTCCAGGGCTTCCGCGGCACCGCCGCCGACGTCACCGCCCGCCACGAAGCGGAACAGGCGGCGCAACGCTCGCGCCAGGATCTCGAATCCGCGCTCAAGGAACTGACCGTCAAGAATCTCCAGCTCGATGTCGCCTTGCGCAAGGCCACGGCGGCGACGCAGGCCAAGAGCGAGTTCCTCGCCACCATGAGCCACGAGCTGCGCACGCCGCTCAATGCCATCATCGGCTTTTCCGAGGTCATGCAGCTTGCCCTCTTCGGCCCGCTCAAGACGCCTTACGACGGCTATGCCGGCGACATCCTGAGCGCCAGCCGCCATCTGCTCGAACTGATCGACGACATCCTCGACATCGCCCGGATCGAGGGCGACAGCATCCGCATGGACATCCGCCCGGTGCCGCTTGCCACCATCGTCACCGAGGCCCAGGCGATGATCGAGGTCAAGGCCGTGGCCAAGCACATCGATATCGCCACCGTCTGCTACAACGGTCCTCTGGTGGTGATCGCCGACCAGACGCGGGCCTTGCAGGTGCTGCTGAACCTGTTCGGCAACGCCCTGAAATTCACCCCCGAAGGCGGCCGCGTCGGCCTCGAAGTCACGGCGGACGCGGATTTCGCCCATATCACCGTCTGGGACAACGGCCCCGGCATCCCGCCGGACAAGCAGGAGCTGATCTTCGAGCGCTTCCAGCAGGTGCACGAGAGCATCCTCGCCCGCAGCCAGGAAGGGCTGGGGCTGGGCCTGACGCTTTCGCGCCAGCTTGCCCGCCTGATGCAGGGCGACCTGCTCCTGACCCGGAGCGATGCGGAAGGCAGCCGTTTCTGCGTCACCCTGCCGCTCGCCATGGCGCCGTGATCCCTCCGGCGCCCCCTGCCCGCCCCGCCATGCCGGACCGGGGGCGGCCGGTTCGAGACGTTGAAGAAATTTTAACGGGCATGGCGCATCTATAGTCCCTCGACCTTAGCCGTCCCCGATACCCGAGGGCGACGGCGCCGCGGACCGCGGTCGGGCAGACGGACCCGAACATCGGGGCGGTCGACCAGGATGCGCATATCAAACGACGGCGAGGCCCGACGCCTGCTCGCGCTGGCCCGCAGCAAATCGCAGGCCGGACGCGAAACGCTCTATAAGAACGTCTGGGACCTGTTCGAAAATCGCAACGGTTCGCTCAGCGAGCGCGAACGCACCCTCATGACCGAAATCCTCCGCCAGCTCAGCGGCGAGGTGGAGCGCGAGGTGCGCCGGCATGTCGCAGAGCGCCTGGCAAGGATGGACGATGCCCCCCGCGAGCTGGTGATGCTGCTGGCGCATGACGAGGGCGACGTCGCCTTTCCGATCCTGAAAGAGAGCCGGATGCTGCTCGATATCGACCTCGTCGAGGTGGTGCGGCAGCGCTCGCAACAGCACCGCCTCGCCGTGGCGCTGCGCGAGGGCCTGGGCGGTACCGTCTGCCAGGCGATCGCCGAGAGCGGCGATTGCGACGCGGTGACGGCGATGCTCGCCAACCATTCGGCCCAGGTCTCGTCCGAGCTGATGGCGACCTTGGCCGTCTTCTCCAAGGAGGTCGAAGCCTATCAGGAGCCGCTGCTGCACCGCCCCGATCTGCCGGCGCCGATCGCCCGCCGCATGTGTGTCTGGGTATCGGCG
>CALCYJ010000235.1 GCA_937905845.1 uncultured Rhodospirillales bacterium | reverse complement strand
GAATCACGATGCCGCGAAAAATGGAACCCCTAGAGTCCACAGAACCTAGAGCCTGCTTGCCCCGCCAGAGCCTGCTTTACTCACGGAAAAGCGGTTCCCAGGACCAGGCGATATGCTCTAGGCTTGGCACCTTAGCCGGCCGCGCGGCGGCGGACCACGAGATCCATAACCGACCCAGCAACAGGAGCCCTTGTGCCCGAGATCGGCCCCGACGTCGTCTTGAACCGGCCCGCCTATATCCATCCCTCCGCCCTGCTTTATGGCCGGGTGCGCATCGAGGAGAACGCCTCCCTCTGGTGCAACGTGGTGGCGCGGGCCGAGAATTACGAAATCGTCATCGGGCCCTATACCAATATCCAGGATTTCGTGATGATCCATGTCGGTGTCGCCACCGGCAGCTATATCGGCGCCCATTGCTCGATCACCCACCATTGCACGATCCACGGCTGCCGCATCGGCGACAATTGCCTGATCGGGATCAACGCCACCATCATGGACGGCGCGGTGATCGGCGATAATTGCATTGTCGCCGGCCATACGATCGTCAAGGAGAACAGCGTCATCCCCGCCAATTCCATCGTCATGGGCGCGCCGGGCAAGGTGGTGCGGACGGTGAACAGCTATGTCGCGAACAAGATCAACGCCTATCTCTACTACCGCAATGCGCTGGCCTATGCGGCGGGGCACTACCGGGAATGGGACCGGCCCGAGTTCCCGGCCGAAATCCAGGCTGAAATGGCGCGTTTGCAGGCGGAACTCGACCAGGGCGCCCGCGCCGCCGGCGCAGATTAAGTCGCGGCCGGCCGCAGGAAGACGCCTGCCGGCCCGTATATACTCCTTGAAACGCTGGCAAGCGGGTTGCGGCGCTGAAGGAGGTCGCGGCGGAACGTGGGCCTGACGAAGCCGAAGGAGGCGATGGGGGAGAACAGCGACGAGGTTCTGATGGGGCGCGTCGCACAACGCGACGGGGTCGCCTATTCATGCCTTCTCACCCGCCATCTCGCGTCCGCCACCGCGCTCGCCGGGCGGATGGTCGGCAATCGCGCCGACGCCGAGGAAGTGGTGCAGGAAGCCTTTCTCCGGGTGTGGAAGACGGCGCCGCGCTGGCGGCCCGACGGCGCCAGCTTCCGCACCTGGTTCTCGCGGGTCGTGGTCAATCTCTGTATCGACCGCCACCGCCGCCCCAAGCCGGCGCCGCTGGAGGCCGCGGGCGATCCGGCGGACGGCGGGATGCTTGCCGACCAGCAGCTCGCGCAGCGCGAGGAAGCCGCCGCGCTCGCCCGTGCCGTAGCCCTGCTGCCGCCCCGCCAGCGCGCGGCACTCGCATTGTGCTACTGGCAGGAAATGAGCAATGTGGAGGCGGCCGACGTATTGTCGCTGAGCGTCGGGGCCGTCGAGTCTCTGCTGGTTCGGGCCAGGCGCAGCCTGCGGGCCAGTCTTGAACCCCAACTTTCTCCCGGTGCAGCGGAGAGGAGGAAAAAATGAGCGAACGGCGCATCCGTCACGTCATCGCCGCTTTCGGCAGCGATCTCCGTCGCTGGCCGGACAAGGAACGCGGCGAGGCGCGAAATCTGCTCATGCGCGACCGGGCCGCCGCCTGGGAGGAACTCGCGGCGGCAAGGCGGCTCGACGCGCGGCTCGACCGCCTGCCGGCGCTCACCCCCACGCCTGGCCTCGCGGCCCTGATCCTGGCCCGGGCGGCGGCACTGCCCCAGGAGGCGGCACCCTCGCGCCCGGCGGCAGCCCCCGCCGCGCCGGTACCGGGCATCCTCGCCCGCCTGCGCGACATGCTCGCCCCCGGCCCGCTCTGGCCGCAGCTTGCCGGGCTGACGGCGGCGGCGGCGTTCGGCTTCTTCATCGGCATGAGCGGCATCGTCAATTTCGACAGTTCCAGCAACATGCCGTCCTCGGTTGCTTCCTATGATGTCGGCGATTTCAGCGGGGTCCTGTAATGGTTCCGGGATCGGCGCGCGGCACCCAGGCGCCGGCGCGGCGCCGCTGGATCCGGCTCGTGCTCGTCCTGTCTCTCGGGCTCAACCTGCTGCTGCTGGGCGTGATGGCCGGCTATCGCTGGCGTCACTGGTTGAGCGTGCCGCTGCCGCCGAGCGAGCGGCTGATCGATCATGTGGTCAATAACGTGCCGCCACCCGCCCGCAAAGCCCTGCGGAACGCGCTCGACGACCAGCGGCCGGCGCTGCTGGCGGCGCTGGGCGCGCTGCGCCAGGCCATCGCCACCAAGCAGGAGGCGCTCGACACCGAGCCGCTCGATACCGCGCGCCTCGCCGCCGCCTATGCCGTGGTGCGGCAAAAGCTGATGGCGCTGCATACCGTCATCGGCGAGGCGGCGGTCGATGCCGCGGGCAAGCTCTCGCCCACCGTGCGCCACGATCTCTCCCGCCACCACCGCGGCATCTACTGACCCCGGCCACCCCGGAACCCGATCCCCATTGCCGGGGCACGGGCGGCTGCCCTATGGTGAGGCTTGTCGAAGCCCTTCCGGTTGCGTTGCGATCAAGGGGGAACGAGGCCCTGATCCTGGTGGTAGCGACCGATCCTGATGGAAGCGAAATGAGATCGCCGTCGTTGCGACGACTGCCGATACCGGCCTGGCTTTCGACCCTGGCGCTGCTGGGCTTGGGCCTCGGGCTCGCCGGATGCGGTGCTACTCCCGTCGTCAAGCGCGCCTTCACCCCGGAACCTTATTATACCTGGCCGCCGCGCCTGGCCGCCCGGCCGGTGCCGCCCATCACCCGGCCGATGATGGCCGTCTGCAACGACGGCCGCGACGACACGGCCGCGAAGATGAAGGCGTTGGTGGAAGCCGTCTGCACCGACCCGGTCTTCCTGCGCAACGATCTGACCGGCGATTGCACCCTGCGGCTGCCGGATGCGGTGCTACTCCCGTCGTCAAGCGCGCCTTCACCCCGGAACCTTATT
>CALCYJ010000234.1 GCA_937905845.1 uncultured Rhodospirillales bacterium | reverse complement strand
GTGGACACCGCTTTTGCGACAAGAACAGGCTCAGATATTAATTTGGCGCGAATTCTGATCGACCGGCTGATCCAGCCGGTCGGAAAGCGCGCTGGAGGCTTCGAGCGGCTGCGCGCCCACGCTCGACCTGGCCCGACCTGACACAGTTTTCAACCTTTAGGATCGGCAATCGCGGATGGGCGCGGCACCGGCCCGCCCCGATGACCAAGGCGAGAATACCGGCGGGCACAGCACGACGGATCACGGGGAAGGCTAGGATAGGCCCTGCGCTCCGGCATTATTCTGCCCGACACTTCCCATCGAAGAATCTTACATTCTATGCCTGAACTGCCCTTTGCTCGATCCCGGCGGCCGGCGTGATTGCCATTCAATGCTTGTCCCGGTACTTGGCCGTCGTCTTCTGTCAGGCCTTTCCGTCGGAAAGCCTTACACTTGCCGGTGGCGCGGCCGCCCTCTCTCCGTCCATGTAATTGATATAAATCATGGTTAAGATTATGGCATGGGATTTGCTCATACGGCTTTGAGCAATTCCTATGGGAGGGGCTAAGATGTCGCTAAGTCGCAAATTGACCGTTATCGGTCTTCCGGCTATCACCCTGTCGCTGGGCCTGGGCTTGGCCTGCGCGGCTCAGGCGGATCCCTATCTTCCGGGAGTGCAAAACCTCAACTTCCTGAATTACACCGGAAGCGCGCCCAAAAACACCTTCACAAGCGTCAATCCGGTCGGCTGGACGGGTGGAACCGGCCTCATCTTCGTCGATGCCCCCGGCACCGCCGACGATGGGACCTACCTCAGCGTCTACGGCCCCTTCCCGACAAACAGCCCCGTAGGCGGGAATTTCGTGGAAGCGGATGGCAATCCTGATTACGAGAGCGGATTCAGCCAGACCATCACCGGACTGACCGTAGGACAAACCTATACATTGAGCTTTTATCAAGCAGCCGGGCAGCAAGTGGGCTTTACCGGGGCCACGACCGAACAATGGGCGGTCTCGCTCGGCACGGGCAGGATCGGCATCAATGGTTCCGGCCAGCCAGGGGATGTGACGGATCCGTCCTCCGACACGGTGCTGACAAGTCTGATGTCGACGGCTTCCGGCGGCTTCACGCCCTGGCAATATGTCTCGATCACCCTGACGGCCGATGCGACGACCGATCTGTTGAGCTTCCTGGCCTGGGGCGACAACGGCAGCACGATCAATCTTCCGCCGATCGTGTTCCTGTCCGGGGTCAATTCGCCGAACGTGCTGGTGCCGGAGCCAGCCACCCTGGCACTCTTCAGCGTCGGTCTTATCGGCCTGGGCGGGCTCGCCCTGCGCCGGCGGACCAAGGGCGACAGCGCCGCCTGATCACTATTCTACCGGTTAACGGGCCCGGCATGTCCGGGCCCGAAGACCGGCCTCATCGGGACGACATCCTTGGCCGCCTTTCTCGATCCGCAGCATCTTGTGGCGTTCCTGATAAACGGGGCAAGGCTGTGCGTGTGGCTGCTGCTGCTCGCGGTGATCTTTCTACCGCTGGAGCGGCTGTTCGCGCTGCATCCGCATAAATTCTTCCACAAATCGACGCTGACCGATGTCGGCTATTATTTCCTGAACGGCGTGGTGCCCGGCCTGCTGCTCGCAGTGCCGCTCGCCCTGGTCGCGGTGGGCGCGCACGCGGTCGTTCCCTACCGGCTGCAAACCGCGGTTGCCGCCTGGCCGCTGTGGCAGCGCATCCTCATCGGGCTGGTGGTGGGCGAGGTCGGATTCTACTGGGGCCACCGCTGGATGCACGAAGTTCCCTTTCTATGGCGCTTCCATTCCATTCACCACAGTGCCGAACAGGTCTATTTCCTGACCAGCGCCCGCGCCCACCCGCTCGACAATGCGTTCATCCGGCTGTGCGGGCTGGCGCCGGCCTGCGTTCTGGGCGTGGCGAGCCCGCTCTCTCCGACGGGCAGCCTGGTCCCGGTGATCATCGTGCTGATCGCCACGATGTGGGGCTTCTTCATCCATTCGAACCTGCGCTGGCGGCTGGGCCCGCTGGAATGGGTGATCTCCACCCCGGCCTTCCACCACTGGCATCACACAAGCTCGGAGCTGCGCGACCGCAATTACGCCTCCATGCTGCCCTGGATGGACCGGATCTTCGGGACCTACGCCCTGCCGCGGAAGCAATGGCCGCCGGCCTACGGCATCGAGCAGCCGCTGCCGCGCTCGCTTGGCGGACAATTGATCTATCCGTTACGGGCGCCCTCGCCGCCCGCGAGCCTGTCCCGGCCGGTCGCGGCGAACCCGCAATAACCACCCGCTTCCAGCCCGCCGCCCGCCAAGCGCGAAGTCTCCGCGAAGCTTCCCTGCACCGTTTTTGAAACGATGATACAGTCGCGCCGATCGCCGGTCAGCGGAGGGAGATCGCCGGATGTCTGGAACCGCGCACGAGCATGCCCGCATCTGCCGGGGCTGCTGGGATCAGATGCGCATGCCGATCCCGATCCGCGGTCCGCTGTCCTTGCCGTTCCGGGTTTTCGGCATCACCCGGAGCAAGATGAACCCGAATATCTGCACGATCTGCGAACGGGCTTTCCGCCGGGTCAAGAAGCACCGGCACATCTCCGCCAACGCCACGATCCTGTTCGCCGATATTCGCGGCTATACCAGCCTGTCGGGGCGGATCGACGCGATCGCGCTGAGCGATATCGTCAGCGCCTTCCAGGATCAGTGCGCTCAAGGCATCTGGGCGCACGACGGCATCGTCAACAAGCAAATGGGCGACGGCCTGCTGGCGATCTTCAACTTTCCGATCAAGATCGAGCGCCATGCCGAGGCGGCGGTCGCGGCAGCCCTCGATATCCAGCGGCGCTGCAAGCCCCTGCTCGCCGCCATGGCCGGGCCTCTCGACCTGGCTGCGGCCGATACGGCCGGCATCGGCGTCGGCGTCCATACCGGCCAGGTCGAGATCGGCGAGTTCTCGACCATCCACAGCGAATTCACGGCCATCGGGAGCACCGTCAATCTGGCGTCCAGGCTGGAAACCCAGGCGGCGGCCGGCGAGATCCTGATCTCGGCCGAGAGTGCGACGCTCGCACCGGGTCTTACGGCCGGCACGCCAACGCGCAGACTCACGCTCAAGGGCGTCGACCATCCGGTCCTGGCTCATGTCCTGACCGCCGGCGGTTGAGGGGCGTTTGCACAGAAGAGGCCGCTTCCGACAATCCGATCCGTCCGGCGCCCCGTGGGCGTACCGTAACCTTGCGCCGGGCCGGGATAGCGAAGGGATGAGCGGCTTATGCGCGGCGTAGCAGGACGGGCGGTAGAAGGGCGGGCGATGGATAGGACGGCGAGCGGCTGGAGAAATGGCTTTCTTGGCATGCTGATCTTCAGCGGATCCTTGCCCGCGACCCGGGCGGCGGTGAGCGGGTTCGACCCGGTCTTTCTGACCCTCGCGCGGGCGGCGATCGCCGGCGTGCTCGCGAGCTTCCTGTTGCTGGCTTTCCGGGAGAAGCGACCGGCGCGGGGCGATATCGCCTCCCTGGTCGTGGTGGCGTTGGGCGTGGTCCTGGGCTATCCGCTGCTTTCGGCGCTGGCGCTGCGGCACATCACGGCGGCGCATTCCATCGTCTTCATCGGCCTGCTGCCGGTATCGACGGCGCTCTTCGGCGTGCTCCGCGGCGGCGAGCGCCCGCGTCCGGTCTTCTGGCTGTTCTCCGCTCTGGGCAGCGCCTGCGTGGTCGGCTTCGCATTGAGCCGGGGCGCCGACACGTCTCTGCTTGGCGATCTATTGATGCTCGCCGCCATCGTCGTCTGCGGCCTTGGCTATGCGGAGGGTGCCAGACTGTCGCGGACGCTCGGCGGCTGGCAAGTGATTTCCTGGGCGCTCGTGGCGTCGCTGCCGCTCACGGCGGCAACCGCCTTTCTCACCATGCCATCATCCTTTGCCGGGATCGGCGGGCCGGCATGGATCGGGCTTGCCTATGTGTCGCTGTTCAGCATGCTGATCGGCTTCGTGTTCTGGTATCGCGGACTGGCGCAAGGCGGGATCGCCGCCGTCGGGCAGCTGCAATTGCTCCAGCCCTTCTTCGGGCTGGCCCTTGCCGCCTCCCTGCTGCATGAATCCGTGGACCCGTCGATGATCGCGGTCACGCTCGGCGTCGTCCTGTGCGTCGCCGGGGCCAAGCGATTCGCGTGATTCCGACGGAAAAGCGGTACCTATTTTTCCAGACCATGCTCTAGGATGGCGGCGCGGCGGCTGAACGGCGCGAGACCCAAGGCCGCCGCGGGTAAAAATACCGCGCCGGTCAACCGCGACCGGCGGGGTGAGTGGGGAAGCGCCTGTGTCGCAGATTTCGGTCCGGAACGTCAGCAAACATTGGGGCGTCATGGCGGCGGTCGAGGCCGTGACCTTCGAAGCCGCCCAGGCGTCGCTTCTCGTCCTCCTCGGGCCGTCGGGCTGCGGCAAATCGACCACGCTGCGCCTGATCGCCGGCCTCGAGGAGGTTTCGGACGGCCGTATCTTCATCGGCGGCGAGGACGTGACCGATCTCCCGCCGGCCCGGCGTCACATCTCGATGGTCTTCCAATCCTACGCGCTGTTCCCGCACCTGAGCGTCGCCGAGAACATTCTCTTCGGCCTGAAGGTGCGCAAGACGCCGAAGGCCGATCGCTCGCGGCGGCTTGAGCGCGTCGCTTCGCTGCTCGGCCTCGGCGCCCAGCTCGAACGCAAGCCCTCCCAGCTTTCCGGCGGACAACAGCAGCGCGTAGCCCTTGGCCGCGCCATCATCGCCGAGACGCCGGTTTGCCTGATGGATGAGCCGCTCTCCAATCTCGACGCGCAATTGCGAGCCGAGATGCGGCACGAGATTCGCACCCTTCAGCAGAAGCTCGGCATCACCATGGTCTATGTCACGCACGACCAGAGCGAGGCGATGAGCATGGCCGATCAGGTGATCTTGATGCGCGAGGGCCGCGTCGAGCAGGCGGCGGCACCCGACCATCTCTATGCCCGCCCCGCCACGGCCTTCGCCGCGCGTTTCATCGGCACGCCGCCGATGAACATCCTCACCCTCTCGCCCGGCGACGACGGCACCGTGATCGCCGGCAGCCAGGCGCGGATCCTGTCGCAGCCGGTTGAGGGGTTGCTGCTCGGCCTCCGGCCCGAGGACGTGACGCTCGGCGGCGAGGGGATCGCCGCGCGCGTCTTGAACGCCGAATATCTGGGCGCCGACACCGTGCTCACCTGCGCCGTCGGCAGCCAGGCGCTCACCACGCGGATCTCCGGCAAGGCGACCAGCGCGCCTGACGCCGCCGTCCGCCTCGCCTGGCGCCCCGAAAACCTTCATTTCTTCGATGCCGCAAGCGGGCATCGCCGGGACGATGTGGCGGCGTTTGCCGCCACCGATCCCGGCGGCTCCACTCAGAAACGTCTCGCCTAGGGAGGGAAAATCATGCGTTGCCTGAAGAGCAGATGGCTGGCTCCGATCGTCGGCGCCGTCGCGATGGTGCTGGCCTCCAGCGCCATGGCGAAGGACGTCGAGCTTTCCTTCTATTACCCGGTCGCCGTCGGCGGGCCGATCACCAAGATCATCGACGGCTATGCCGCCGAGTTCGAGAAGGAAAATCCCGGAATCACGATCAAGGCGATCTACGCCGGGACCTATCAGGACACGCTGGTCAAGGCGCTCACCGCGTTCAAGAGCGGCGAGCCGCCGGATATCGCGGTCCTGCTCTCGACCGACATGTTCACGCTGATCGACGAGGGCGCGATCACCTCGATCGACGGATTGCTCAAGACTAACGCCGACAAGGCCTGGCTCAAATCCTTCTACCCGGCGTTCATGGCGAACAGCCGGACCAGCGGCAAGACCTGGGGCGTCCCGTTCCAGCGCTCGACCGTCGTCATGTTCTGGAACAAGGCGGCGTTCAAGGCGGCGGGCCTCAATCCCGACCAGGCACCCGATACCTGGGACGCGCTGGTTGCCGACGGCCAGAAACTCACCAAGCGCGACGCCGCCGGCAATGTCTCGCAATGGGCGGTCGAGATCCCGTCCACCGGCTTTCCCTATTGGCTGTTCCAGGGGCTGACGACCGCCAACGGCGTGCAGCTGATGAACCAGGCCGGAACCGAGACCTATTTCGACAAGCCCGCGGTGGTCCAGGCGCTCCAGTTCTGGGTCGATCTGAGCCGCAAAGACAAGATCCAGCCGCCGGGCACCATCGAATGGGGCACGACGCCCAAGGATTTCTTCGAGGGCAAGACGGCGATCATGTGGACGAGCACGGGCAATCTCACCAACGTGAAGAAGAACGCGCCCTTCCCCTTCGGCGTCGCCATGCTGCCCGCGCACCAGGGCCGCGGCTCGCCGACCGGCGGCGGCAATTTCTATCTGTTCAAGAAGATGACCCCCGAACAGCGGGCGGCGGCGTTGAAGTTCGTCAAATGGATGACGACGCCCGAGCGTGCCGCCGACTGGGGCATCCAGACCGGCTATATCGCCGTCAGGCCCGACGCCTGGGAAACCCCGGCGATGAAGCAGTATGTCGCGGGCTTCCCGGCCGCAGCGGTCGCGCGCGACCAGCTCAAATATGCCGTCGCCGAACTATCGACCCACGACAACCAGCGCGTCACCAAGGCGCTCAACGACGGCATCCAGGCCGCGCTTTCCGGCACCAAGACGCCGGAACAGGCGATGAAGGACGCGCAGCAGGAGGCCAATCGTATCTTGCGGCCCTATCGGTGAGGGACCCCTCGCGCACATTCGCCTCCGGGCCGGACAGGGAAGCGGGCCGGCCGACGCCCTGTCCGGTCCGCCGCGGATGCGGGCGACACGGCACCGGCCACGGAGAGGCCCGGGCATGAGCCCGGCCCGGCTCAGAACCCATCTTCATGGCTGGCTGCTGCTGCTGCCGGCGGCGGTACTGCTTGCCGCCTTCACCTATTACCCCGCGATCGCGACGGTGCTCGACAGTTTCTTCTCGACCCCGCGGGGGGCCCGGCCCTCGATCTTCGTCGGCCTGGACAATTATCAGGCGATGGTCCAGGACCCGATCTTCTGGCGCGCGCTTGACAACAACATCCTTTATTCCATGAGCACGATTCCGCTGACGATCGCGCTGGCGCTCCTGATGGCCGTGTGGGTCAACGGCAAGATCGCCGGCCGGCCGTTCCTGCGCATGGCCTTTTTCACGCCGACCGTGCTGCCGATGATCGCGGTCGCCAATATCTGGGTCTTCTTCTATGTGCCGGGCTATGGGCTCGTCGATCAGGTGCTCGGGCTGTTCGGCCTGCCGGCGCATAATTGGCTCGGCAACGAACATACCGCCCTCGCCTGCCTCATCGTGGTGGCGGTGTGGAAGGATGCGGGCTTCTTCATGATCTTCTACCTCGCGGCACTTCAGCAGATCCCGCCGCAGCTCCGCGAGGCCGCGGCCCTTGAGGGCGCCGGCCGCTGGTACTTCTTCCGGCGCGTGACCTTCCCCCTTCTCATGCCGACGACGCTTTTCGTCCTGATCAACGCCGTCATCAATTCGTTCCGCCTGGTCGATCACATCATCGTCATGACGCGCGGCGGCCCGGACAATGCGACCGCGCTGCTTCTGTTCTATATCTACCAGGTCGGCTTCAAATTCTGGGACACCGCCTATGCGGCGACCCTGACCGTCGTGCTCCTGGCCCTGCTGGCAATGCTCGCGCTCGGCCAGTTCCTCTTCCTCGATCGCCGGATCCATTATCAATGAAAGCCGCGCAGAGTGGCGCGCCCCTGGCGGCGGCGCTCGAAACCTTCGGCGCCTGGTTCCTGGCGATCCTGTGGATCCTGCCGCTCGCCTACGCGCTCTGGGCGGCGATCCACCCGAGCGCCTATTCGGCGCGTTTCGTTCTGGACGCGCCGCTCACCTTGGACAATTTCGCCCGGGCCTGGACCGCCGCGCCCTTCGCGCGCTATTTCCTCAACACGTTCCTGCTGGTGACGATGATCCTCGGCGCGCAGCTCGTCCTGTGCACGCTTGCCGCCTATGCCTTCGCCCGCTTCACCTTCGCCGGACGCGAGATCGCATTCCTTCTCGTGCTGCTTCAGCTCATGATCATGCCCGACGTTCTGATCGTCGAGAATTATCAGAGCATGAGCGCGCTCGGGCTCGTCGACACGATCCCCGCGATCGGCCTGCCCTATATGGCGTCGGCGTTCGGCATCTTCCTTCTACGCCAGACCTTCAAGACCGTGCCGCGCGAGCTTGACGAGGCGGCGCGGGTCGAGGGCGCCGGCCCCTTGCAGGTTCTGCTCAAGGTCTATGTACCGCTCGCAAAGCCGATCTATATCGCCTATGGGTTGGTCTCGGTCAGCTACCACTGGAACAACTTCCTCTGGCCGCTCATCATCACCAACTCGGTGAATACGCGGCCGCTGACGGTGGGGCTCCAGATCTTCGCCTCCTCCGATCAGGGCATCGACTGGTCGGTGATCACCGCCGCGACCTTGATGACCTCGGCGCCGCTGCTGATCGCGTTCCTGCTGTTCCAGCGGCAGTTCGTGCAAAGCTTCATGCGTGCCGGAATCCGCTGATGGACATCGTCACCTGGAATATCCAGTGCGGCAAAGGCTGCGACGGCATCGTCGATCTTCGCCGCATCGTCGAGACCGCGTGCGCGCTCGCCCCCGCCGACGTTCTGTGCTTCCAGGAGGTCGCGGTCAATTTTCCCGAACTCGACGGCGGAAGCGGCGAGGATCAGGTGGCGGTTCTGGCCGCCCTTCTTCCGGGATACCAGGCGATATTCAGGCCGGGGGTCGATAGGCCCGGGACCGAGACTGGTGACCGCCGCTTCGGCAACGCCCTCTTCTCGCGCCTTCCCGTGCTTCAGGTCCTGGCGCATCTGCTACCCCGCCCGGCCGAGGCCGGCGGACGCAGCATGCAGCGTCTCGCCCTGGAGGTGGTCGTCGACGCGCCGTTCGGGCCGCTGCGCATCGTGACGACCCACCTCGAATATCATTCCGTGGCCCACCGCGCGGCCCAGGTTGAATTCCTGCGCGACGTGCATCGGGAGGCGGCGATGCGGGCGCGGTTGAAGGATGCGCCGGATCGCTCGCAGGGGCCCTATCGCTCTATCGCCCGGCCGGCGGCGGCGGTTCTGTGCGGCGACTTCAATTTCGAGCCCGCGGACCCGCTCCACGCGCGCATCCAGGCACCATTCGAGGGTGATGTGCCGGCGTTCCTCGACGCCTGGACGTTCCTCCATCCCAAACTTCCCCACCCCCCGACCTGTGGCATTGCCGACTTCGCGCAATGGCCGAGCGGCCCGCACTGCCGGGATTTCGCGTTCGTCACCGCCGAGATCGCGTCACGAGCCAGGCGGATCGCCGTCGATGGCAAGACGACCGCCTCCGATCATCAACCGCTGCTGCTGACCCTGGCTTGACGCGACGCATGCGCTCGCGCTGAGGGTATCGTGGAGATGATCGCGGCCCTTGCCCTGCGCCGGCACGGGGGCGGGAATTACGCAGGGGCACCTACCCGAAGCTGAACTTCAGCCACAAAAACCCGGTGCATCATCATGCGCAATCCCGGTCATCCGGGATGGTGCTGAGTAGATTCCGAACCTGCCGTCTTTCGCATAGATCGTCATCATTGGCCCGAGCGCCTGTTGAAGACACGTCATAGCGGCTGCGCTGCGACAACAAGCGAGATTGGCGGCTCCAGACCCAATCGCCGTCGCGGCCGCGACTACCCCACCGATGGAGGAATCGTGGGCGATAGGCTCAAAATCGGGTCGGGTGAACCTTCTCGATGCCGGTATCCTTCCCATCGCCGTCGGCGATGTTCGCCCCGATTATGAGCGGAATGCGCGTGGCTGAGGCCGTAGGGCTGGGGTGCATCCCCACAATACCGAAGCAATGGTCGGTCTGCGCCGGATGAATAAGCTGCCGTTTGCAATCCAACAGGCCCGGACGCGGTATCGATGGCTTCGTTGGATTTGTCTAGCCTTGGGGGCCGCGGCCATCGCCCTCATAGCCTGGCTTGTTTTCCACAAGAAACCCGCGGCGACGCCCAAGCCGCAACCGGTTTCCGTTTCGGTGGCCAAAGTATCGGTTCAGGACGTTCCGGTTTCCATCACCGCCCTGGGCGCGGCTCAGGCCTGGACGAGCGATACGATCCTCGCCCAGGTCAGCGGCATCCTCCTCAGTGTCAACTTCGCCGAGGGAACCAACGTAAAGGTGGGGCAGCTTCTGGCCGAGGTCGATCCCGCGCCCTATCAAGCGGCGCTCACCCAGGCGCAAGGGATGCTCGAGCGCGACCAGGCGCTGCTCGCCGGCGCGCGCGTCGATCTGGCGCGCTATGCCACGCTGGTAAAGCAGAACTCGATCGCCAGGCAGATCTATGCCGACCAGTTGGCCCTGGTGAAGCAGGATGACGGAATCGTCTTGCTCGACGAGGGCGTCGTGGCGACCGCCCGGGTCAACCTTAACTGGTGCCGCATCACTTCCCCGATCGCCGGGCGGGCCGGCGTACGCATGATCGACCCGGGCAATTATGTGACCACGGGCGGCACGGCCAGCGGTACGAGCGGCCCGGTCGGCATCGTCATTATCAACCAGATCGAGCCGATCGCGGTGACGTTCTCGGTGCCCCAGGGCGACTACCAGCGCCTGTCGGAGGTTTCCGATGGCTTTCGCAAGCCCTTGGCGACGCAGGCGCTCAGCCAGGAAACCGGCGCCTCGCTCGGAACCGGCCAATTGAGCATCGCCGACAACCGGGTCGACCCCACGACCGGCACCGTCAAAATGAAGGCGCGCTTCGACAACAGCGGCGATCTTCTCTTGCCGGGTCAATTCGTCAATGTCCGGCTGACCCTACAGACCCTCTCGAACGCCATGACGATACCCGCGGCGGCCGTGAACGTGGGGCCGAACGGCCCCTTCGCCTATGTGGTCGGGGCCAACCAGACCGTGTCGATGCAGCCGATCAAGCTCGGCTGGACCGACGGCGCGACGGCGGTCGTCACCACCGGTCTTGCGTCTGGAGAGACGGTGGTCACCGACGGACAGATGTCCTTGACCTCGGGTTCGACCGTCAAAATCGTCCCGCCCGCACCGGCAATTCCGCCAACCCAATCCGCCCAATCGCCGCCGCCGGCCCAGGCGCCGCCGTGAATCTTTCGAGCCCCTTCATCCACCGCCCGGTTGCGACCACGCTGATCGCGACGGCGTTCCTGCTGGTCGGTATCGTTGGTTATATCAACCTGCCCGTGGCGGCGTTGCCGAACGTGGATTTCCCGACCGTTCAAGTCAGCGCCACCCTTCCCGGGGCCAGCCCCGAGACCATGGCCTCCAACGTCGCCACGCCGCTTGAGCGGCAGTTTTCCGTCATTCCCGGCATCAGCCAGATGACATCGGTAAGCTCGCTCGGTTCGACCAGCATCACCTTGCAGTTCGCGCTGACGCAGAACATCAATACCGACTTCGAGCAAATCCAGGCGGCGATCACGGCGGCAAGCGCTCAACTGCCCAGCAATCTCCCGAACGCCCCCACCCTGCGCGAGGTCAATCCATCCGACGCGCCGATCATGATCCTCTCGCTCAGTTCCGATGCCCTGCCGCTCGCCCAGGTCGACAATTACGCCGATGTCATCCTGTCGCAGCAGATCTCGCGGATCGTTGGGGTGGGCCTCGTTACGATCGGCGGACAGCAGAAGCCCGCCATCCGCATCCGGATCGATCCTCGCAAAGTCGCGGCCCTGGGCCTGCAGATCAACAATGTCCGCGCCCAGATCGTCGCCAGCACCGTCAATGCGCCGAAGGGAGCGATCAACGGCCCCAAGCAGAATCTCACCGTGTACGCCAACGACCAGATCCTGGACGTATCGCCATGGAACAAGCTCGTGGTCGGCTATCACAACGGTGCGGCGATCCGGGTCGAAGATCTGGGCGACGCCGTCCAGGACGTGGAGAACAACCAGATCGGCGCCTGGGCCTTCCCGGGGAAGGCCAACACCGATCCCACCCTGAAGGGCGGCCAGAGCATTCTCCTGATCATCTACAAGATGCCCGGCGCCAACGTCATCCAGACGGTGAACCAGATCACCAAGGCGCTGCCCAGGCTGCGGGCCAACATTCCGCCGGCGATCGCTATTCACGTTCTGGCGGATCGAACCCAGACCATTCGCGATTCGGTCAGCGACGTGGAGATAACGCTGCTCATCACCATCGTCCTGGTGATGGCCGTCATTTTCCTCTTCCTGCGCAATGTGCGCGCAACCCTCATTCCCAGCGCCGTGATCCCCCTGGCGCTGCTGGCGACCATGGCGGTGATGCTGCCGCTCCAGTTCAGCCTCGACAATCTGTCGCTGATGGCCCTGACCATTGCCGTGGGCTTCGTGGTCGATGATGCGATCGTCATGGTGGAGGTGATCTGGCGGCGCATCGAGGCCGGCGAGACCCCGTTGGACGCCGCCCTTGCGGGCTCCGCCGAGATCAGCTTCACCATTTTGACGATCTCGATCTCCCTGATCGCAGTGTTCACGCCGCTGATGTTCATGGGCGGGGTGGTCGGCCTGCTCATGCGCGAGTTCGCCGTCACCCTCAGCGCGGCGGTGATGCTGTCCCTCGTCTTGTCGCTGATCTTGACGCCGATGCTGTGCGCCCAGTTTCTGAAAGCGCCCGCACCGCCTTCGAACGGCTTCACCCGGATGCTGGAGACGGGCTTTCGCAACCTTGAGGGCGGCTATGTGCGCGCCCTGGATATGGTCCTGCGCCACAAGCCGGTGACGCTGATCATCTTTCTGGCGACCATGGCGGCGGCGATCTGGCTTTACGCCACCGTCCCCACCGGCTTCTTCCCCCAGCAAGATACGGGCTTCCTCAGCGGGGTCATGATCACCTCCCAGGATGCGTCCTTCACCAAGACGAAACAGAAGTTGCAGGAGGTTGCCAAAGTTGTGAGCCAGGATTCCGCCGTCGCGGCGGTGGCGATGTTCATCGGCACGTCAAGCACCAACCAGGCGAATCTGAGCATCTCCCTGAAACCCAAGAGCAGCGGCCGCAAGGCAACGGCCGACCAGGTGATCACCAGACTTCGCCCAAAGCTGGCCCAACTCGTCGGGGTGCAAACCTTTCTTCAAGCGGCGCAGGACATCAACGTCGGAGGTCGCACGGGACAGGCGCAATATCAATACACCCTGTCCGATCCCGACTTGACCGAATTGGACGCCTGGGCGCCCAAATTGCTCGCCGCCCTGAAGAATGTGCCGGAACTCGTCGACGTCAGTTCCGATCAGCAATCGGCGGGCCTCGCCGTCGATCTGACCATCGACCGCGACGCCGCCGGGCGATTCGGGATCTCGCCGACGGACATCGACACCGCGATCTACGACCTCATCGGCCAGGCCGAAGTTGCCCAATATTACACGCAGCAAAATAGCTACCACGTGATCGTGGAGGCCCCACCGGGATTGCAGGCCACGGCCGACCTGTTCAATTCCGTGTATCTTCTTTCGCCGATCACGGGGGGGAACGTCCCGCTGTCGCTGTTCGTGAAAGTCAATCCCACGGAGACAAGCAGCCTGACGGTCAGCCATCAGGACGAATATCCCGCGGCCACGCTCTCCTTCAATCTCGCCCCCGGCGTGGCGCTTAGTCAGGCGACGCAAGCCGTGCAAGCCGCGCGCGACAAGCTGGGCGCGCCGGCAGCGCTCACCGGTTCCTTCGAGGGGACGGCGCAGGCCTTCCAGCAATCGCTGGCAAGCGAGCCGATCCTGATCGGCGCGGCCATGCTGGCCGTCTATGTCATCCTTGGCGTGCTCTACGAGAGCTTCATCCATCCCCTGACAATTCTCTCGACCCTTCCCTCGGCCGGCCTGGGCGCGCTGCTGGCGCTGATCGCCATCGGCCAGAACCTCAATGTCATCGGCATCATCGCCATCATTCTTCTGATCGGCATCGTCAAGAAGAACGGCATCATGATCGTCGATGTCGCCCTGCGTCTCGAGCGCGAAGAGAGGCTCACCGGCGAGGAAGCGGTGCGCCAGGCGTCACACCAGCGCCTGCGGCCCATTTTGATGACCACCGCCTGCGCGGCGCTGGGCGGCGTGCCCATGATCTTCATGAATGGCACCGGATCGGAATTTCGCCAGCCTCTGGGCTATGCCATCGTCGGCGGATTGATCGTGTCGCAAGCCCTCACCCTGTTCACCACACCGGTGGTTTACACCTACCTCGATCGGCTGCGGCGCCGCCGGCCAGATCCCGCAGCCCCGCCCCAGCATCAGCCGGCCGCCTGAAAAATATCCCGGAGTCCTGGCCGCTTCCGCCGGCCCGACCTCGAAGAGCGCGTTCTCGGACCGTATGGTGGCGCGTTGGCGGCTCTTGGCTGATGGATGCCGAACAAATGCCTATTCGTGATTTTAATTATGCGCGCGCGGCATCCCCCTGTAGTCGATCCGCGATCTCCGCCTGGAACAGATCGACCGCCGGGGAGAGGTCACCGAGCGACGGGCTGCGCAGCATGGAGATGATAACTTTCAGCTCGAAATCGTGGGGCTCGAGAATGCGCAGCTCCGCGCGATAAGGGCTGCGCTCGATCTGTCGGCGCGTCGACAGGCCGAGGCCGGCGCCGCGCGCGATGAGCGACAATTTCAGATCGTCTCCCATAAGCTCGGCGCTGATCCGCAAGGGGAGACCGGAACGATTGAACGCACGCTGAAGGGTCGCGCGATAACCGCATCCGGGCGTATTGAGTATCCATTCCTGTCGAGCAAGATCGCTGATCCCGAGAAGATCGCCTCTGCGCGGTGCGATCGCCAGGTCCCGCGCCGCCACCACGAAAATCGGCTCAACATACATGGGCGATGAGCCAATGCCCGATGGAATCTGGTGATCGCCGGTGATGCGGCACACCGCGCAATCAAGGGTGCCGTTGCGAATACGCTCGATCAGCCAGATCGTCCAATGCGAGATGACCTGTGGATGAAGGCCAGGGAATTGTTCCTTGATCGCATCGAGTGGGGCACCAACGGCCAATTCCATCAGGCCCGGCACGACGCCCAGCCGTATTTCCCCGCGGACCAAGCCCGTCGCACTCGTTGCTCTGAGCTCCCTCAGCGCGTCGAGAACCTGATGGCAGCTTTCCAGTACGCGGTGTCCCGCCGGCGTGAGCATCAGTGGCTTCGAGTGCCGATCGAGCAGCGCCCCACCGCCAATGTCTTCTTCGAGACGCTGGAGGCGCCTGGTCACGGCCGGCTGCGTCGCGTTGAGCCGCCGCGCGGCACCAACCACCGAGCCAGTTTCGACAATTGCGACGAAGGCTTCTATGTCACGCCAGTTCATGGTGGAAGAAGCCCGTTGTCGGGAGGATTATCATTGTGCGTTCCGACGATGCGCACCCGGCCGGCGCCTTCGGCGCTTAGCCGGGCGGCATGGCGGGAGTGGCATCTTCGCCGATCTTGCCGCTCACCGCCCAGACGATCGCCTGCTCGAGACGGTCGTTTCCCCAGAAAAGCTCGTCCTCGACGAGAAAGCTCGGCGCGCCGAAAATCCCTTTAGCGATCGCCTCGTCAACCTGCGCGGCCAGGCTCGCCTTGACCGCGGGCTCGGCCGCGCGGGCCAGGATGACTGCCGCATCCCGCCCCAAATCTCGCAAGATCTCGGCCACGACCGGTGCCGAAGCGATGTCCAGGTCGGCGGCGAAATTGGCAGCGAAGACACTCCGGGCGAAGGCCGCGCCCCAGCCTTCCCCGGCGGCGATAAGCGCAACCCGCGTCGCCAGGAGGCTGCCGCGCGGATAGGTCGAAGGCCAGGTCAGGGGAAGGCCGTAATGCCGGCAGGAGCGTTCGATATCCCGATGCCGATAGCGCCGTTCCGCCGGCTCGGCCTGCTGGAAGGGCGAGGGATTGGACACTCGCCGCTGGAAGATCGGCCCGAGCAGGAGCGGCCGCCATAGCAACCGGATCGACCGCCCGCCGCGGGTGGCCGCCGCGACCAGGGTCTCGATGCGCAAGGCGGCGAGATAGGCGTAAGGGCTGGCGAAATCGAACCAGAATTCCAGCGACACCTCGCTTCCATCCCCGCTCGTCGCTGGCATCGGCGCACGCCCCCCTCTGCGGCCCGGCCCCCCGTGAACCGAGCGGTGCCGGGTTATTTTGCCGAGGCTAACATCTCCAGGATAGAAATTATATATACATCAAGTCGTAGAACGACTTTTATCCGCTATTTACATATCAAATTAATACGCTCTTTGCATTAATCCAATCAGCGGAAGTGCCCCCGTAAGCCTCGTGGTGGCCATCTCGCATGACGGCGACATCGAACGCCACCGGCCATTCCTCGCCCGGGACAATAACGCGCAATACCGGCAGCCTTGAAATGTCGTTCCGATTCCGCTCGTCGAAGAGCTGAACTAGCCCCCGACCTTGGACCACCTGGTGACTGAAAAATCCGGCTTCATCGCGCGACCGGCTGGCCGGGGTCAGGCGTGGGAGCGATTTCACACGCCGGGCATCTGTCCTGTCCGGGCCGTCAGCCCGGAACCGCTTTCTGACCGAAGAGTATCGCCTTCGATTCTTCGGTAACGACCGGCCCTCCACCGAGCCAATCCCGCCCGACCCGCCATCCTTCTCTGGCGCCGGGACGTTCGCCGATCTCCAGGAACCAGCGCTTCAGATTGGGGAAATTCTCCAGCACTTGACCTTGACCTTTGTAAGGCTTCACCCATGGCCAGCATGCCATATCGGCGATCGAATAACCGCCGGCGAGGAATTGGCGATCGGCAAGGCGCGCATCCAGCACCCCATAGAGCCGATTGACTTCGTTCGTATATCGCTCGATGGCATACGGGATCTTCTCAGCCGCATATTGGCGGAAGTGGTGTGCCTGGCCGCACATGGGGCCAAGGCCGCCCATTTGCCACATGAGCCATTTTACGACTTCGTATTTTTCCCGGGGATCTTGCGGCCAAAAGCGCCGATGCTTTTCCGCCAGATACATCATGATCGCGCCGGATTCGAACATCGGGATCGGCTCGCCGCCATCGAGCGGTGCGT
>CALCYJ010000233.1 GCA_937905845.1 uncultured Rhodospirillales bacterium | reverse complement strand
GGCAAGATCGGTCAGCGCTCCGCGTATCGCGCCATTGGCGGCGACCCCGCCCGCCACGACCAGCGACCCGGGCGCGCCATAGCGCTCGCGGAACAGGGCCATGGCATGCACCGTCCGGTCGGCCAGCACATCGGCCACCGCCGCCTGGAACGCGGCGGCGAGATCGGCGCGATCCTGGGCGCTTGCCTGCGGCAGCCCCGCCAAGGTCTGGCGAACCGCCGTCTTCAGGCCGGAGAAGGAGAAATCCGCCCCCGCCCGCCCCAGCATCGGGCGCGGCAGCGCGAAGCGGGCGCCATTGCCCGCCTTGGCCGCACGCTCCACCGCCGGGCCGCCGGGATAGCCGAGGTCCAGCAGTTTCGCCGTCTTGTCGAAGGCCTCGCCCACCGCATCGTCGATCGTGGTGCCGAGCCGGCGGTAGGCGCCGACGCCTGCGACGATCAGAAGCTGGCAATGCCCGCCCGAGACCAGCAGCAGCAGGTAGGGAAAGTCGATTTCCGCCGTCAGGCGGACGCTGAGCGCATGCCCTTCGAGATGGTTGACGGCGATGAGCGGCTTGCCCGTCACCAGCGCCAGGGCCTTGGCGGTCGAAAGCCCGACCATGACGCCGCCGATCAGACCGGGCCCAGCCGTCGCGGCGATGGCGTCAAGATCGCTAAAAGTGAGCCCGGCTTCAGCCATGGCGGCGGCGATCAGCCGGTCGAGATGCTCGATATGGGCGCGGGCGGCGATTTCGGGCACCACGCCCTGGTAGGGACGGTGCTCGTCGAATTGCGACAGCACGATATTGGCGAGAATGCGCCGGTCGTCGCGCACGACGGCCGCCGCCGTCTCGTCGCAACTCGTCTCCAATCCGAGGACGATCATCTGGTGCCGGCCCTCCGACCAAGCGCGCCCGCTTCGACGCCGGGCGAAATTTGCGCTATATCGGCATTCGCCCCTGTCCTGCCACGGTTCACGATCGGATCCCTAGCACCATGACCGCCCGCCCGCAAGCCATCCTCCGCATCGGTACCCGCGGCAGCGCGCTCGCCCTGGCGCAGGCGAACGAGACCCGCGACCGCCTGCTCGCCGCCCACCCGCAGCTTGGCGCGGGCGCGGTGGAGATCGTGATCGTCAAGACCTCCGGCGACCGTATCCAGGACCGCGCGCTCAGGGATGCCGGCGGCAAGGGCCTGTTCACCAAGGAACTGGAAGAGGCGCTGAGCCGGGGTGAGATCGATATCGCGGTGCATTCGATGAAGGACGTGCCGACCTGGCTGCCGCCGGGTCTTTGCATCCCCTGCCTGCTGCCGCGCGAGGACCCGCGCGACGTTCTGATCGCCCGCGATGCGCCGAGCCTCGACGCCCTGCCCGTCGGCGCCATCGTCGGCACCGCCAGCCTGCGCCGCCAGGCCCAGGTGCTCCACCGCCGCCCGGATGTGCGCATCGTGACCTTGCGCGGCAATGTCGAGACCCGCCTGCGCAAGGTGGCGGCGGGCGAGGTCGATGCCACCTTCCTGGCGCTGGCCGGCCTGCGGCGTCTGGGGCAGGCGCAGCGGGCCACCGGCATCATCGAGCCGTCCCTGATGCTCCCCGCCGTGGCCCAGGGCGCCATCGGGATCGAAGCCCGTCTGGACGATGCCGCGACCCACGACCGGCTCCGGCCGCTCCATCACGAAGCCACCGGTCAGTGTATCGCCGCCGAACGGGCGATGCTGGCGGTGCTCGACGGTTCCTGCCACACGCCGATCGCCGGGCTGGCGGAAATCGGCGCCGATGGCAGGCTGCGCCTGGCCGCCCAGGTGCTGAAGCCCGACGGCTCCGCCTCCATCGAGACCCGGCGCGAAGGCGCGCCCGCGGACGCCGAGGCCTTGGGCCTTGATGCCGGCCAGGAACTGAAACGCCGGGCCGGCCCCGGTTTCTTCCAGGCCCCTTAGACATGGCCGATGCCGGGACCGAGCGACCGATGCTTCTCCTCACCCGGCCGGCGGAAGAGGCCGCTTCGCTTGGCGAAGCGCTGGCGGCGCGGGGATATGCCTGCCTGAACGAACCGCTGCTCATTATCGAACCGCTGGCCGGCGTTACGCTCGATCTGACCGGCGTGCAGGCGATCTGCGTCACCAGCCGCAATGGCGTCCGCGCGCTGGCGGCGGCAACCGTTGAGCGCCGCCTGCCACTCCTTGCCGTCGGCGACAGTACGGCGGCGCTCGCCCGCGCCGCAGGCTTCGCCGTGGTATCGAGTGCCGCGGGCGATGTCGCCGCCCTCGGGGCGCTGGCCGCTAGCACCTGCCGCCCGGGCGATGGCCCGCTGCTCCATGTCTCGGGGCGGGCCGCGGCCGGCGATCTGGTGCTGGATCTGACGGCGCGGGGCTTCGCCTGCCGGCGCGTGGCGCTCTATGAAGCCCGGGCGGCGGAGGCGCTGAGCCCGGCGGCGGCCCTGGCACTGAGCCAGGGCCGGCTTTCGGGGGCGGTGTTTTTCTCTCCCCGCACCGCCGCCACGTTTGTTAGGCTGGTGGAGGCGGCGGCGCTCGCCGCGGCCTGCGGCGGGCTGGTGGCCTATTGCCTGAGCCCGGCGGTGGCGAGACTAGCGGCGCGCGTGCCGTGGCGGCGCATAGCGGTGGCGGCGCGTCCTAACCAGGCGGCGCTGCTGGCGCTCCTGAGCGACAGGGGTGAGAAGGCATGAGCGAGCCGCAAGGACCGGCAGGCGCGCAGGAGAGCACGGAGAAGACCGGTCTGCCGCCGCCGGAATGGGGCGCGCAGGCTGGCGCCGGAGACGCCTATTCCGACGATATGCCCGATACCCGCGAACCCCGCCGCCGCCGCACCGGCCTGATCGCCGTGGCGGTGGTGCTGGCGCTGCTCGGGGCCATCATCACCGGCGCCGCCCTGCTGCCGCAGCTTTCGCCGCTGCTGCACGGCCTGTTCGCGGCCGGACCGGCAGCGATGTCGCCGGATACGGCCAGCCGGTCGCTGACATCGCGGGTCGCCACGCTGGAACAGCGGGTGGAGACGGTGGATGCACAGCTCGCGCGCACCCGCGCCGATTTGGAAGAGCGCATCGCCGCCACGGCCGGAACCCTCGACATGGTGCAGCGGCAACTGGCGGCGGCGCCCACGGGCACAGGCGCGAGCGGCGGCGATGTCGGCCAGCGCCTGAGCGCGCTTGAGGGGGCGGTCAAGGCCCTGCAAGCCCAGCGCAATGCCGCGCCATCGCCCGGCGCCAATATTAATTCCGCCGCCGCGGCCGCCGCCCTGGCGGCGCAGAATGCCGCAACGACAAGCGCGCTCGCGGTGCTCGACCACCGGGTCACCCTTCTGTCGCAAAGCCTTACCCAGGAAACGCAGGCGCGCGCGGCGCTGGCTCAGCACCTGGCCCTCTCGATCGCCGGCGCCCGCGACAATGCGCGGCAGGTCGGCCTGGTCCTCGCCATTCAGCAACTGACGCCGGCCGCCAGCAGCGGCAATAATTTCACCGGCGCCTTGGATGCGGTGAAGGCGCTGGCCGAGGGTCCCGTCTTCGCGGCGCCGCTGGCGACCCTTGGCGCCTATGCCGCGGCCGGCGTGCCGCCCCGCCAGGAGCTACGCTTCTCCTTCGATGCCCTCGCCGCCAATATCGTGCGCGCCGCCGAAATGCCCAAACAAGGCACCTGGTGGCGGCGCGTGCTCCAGCGGCTCGCCGCGCTGGTGGTGGTCCGCCGCGTCGGCGACGTGCCGGGCACGGCGCCCGATGCCGTGGTGGCCCGGGCGGAACAGCGGCTTGACGCCGACGATCTGGCCGGCGCGGTGGCGGAGCTTCAAACGCTCCGGGGCAGCGCCGCCGCCGCCGCCGCCGGCTGGCTCAAGGGAGCGAGCGCCCGCCTCGCCGTGGAAAACGCCCTGGCGCAGCTCAGAGCCGCCGCCGTGACCGACGTGGCCCCGAAGCCAGCCGCCACATCAGCCGTGCCGGCCGCACCGGTCGCACCGGTCGTACCGGTCGCACCGGCCGCGCCGGCCGCATCCCCGAAGTCGGCGAAATCCACCGCACCGGTCGCACCGGTCGTACCGGTCGTACCGGCCGTGCCGGCGCCTGTGAAATGATCCGCATCACCGCCTGGGCGCTGGCGCTCTTCGCCCTTGCCGCGGGCGCCGCCTGGCTCGCGGCCCATCCGGGGCGCATCGCCATCGACTGGGGCGGCGTCCGGATCGAAACCTCGATGGCGGTGGCCTGTCTTGGCATCGGCGTGCTGGTGATTGTCGGCGCAGTGCTGCACCGCCTGTGGCGCTGGATCCGGCGCGGGCCGCGCTCGCTTGGCCGCTCGCGCGCGGCCGGCCGCCGCCGCCGCGGCTATGCCGCCCTGACCCGCGGCATGGTGGCGGTCGCGGCCGGCGATGCCGCCGAGGCCAAGCGCTGTGCCACGGCGGCCGAGACGCTGCTGGACGAGCCGCCGCTGACCCTTCTACTCACCGCTCAGGCAGCGCAGCTTGCCGGCAACGAGGCCGGCGCCGGCCGCGCCTATCGCGCCATGCTGGAGCGGCCCGAGACCGCCTTCCTTGGCCTGCGCGGGCTGATCGTGCAGGCGCTCCGCCGCGGCGACCGGGTCCGGGCGCTGGAACTGACCCGCCGGGCCGCGCTGCTCAAGCCCAACGCCGCCTGGGTGGTGCGCGAGCTGGTGTCGCTCGAATCCTCGGCCGGACGGATGGACGAGGCGGCGGCGGCACTCGCCCGCGGCCTCAAGGCCCGGGCGCTCCCGGCATCCGAGGGTGCGCGCTATCAGGCGGTGCTGGCGCTCGCGGCCGCCGAGCAGGCGGAGCGGCACCTGGACCAGGACGCGGCGCTGAAAAACGCGGTCAAGGCCGCGGTGCTGGCGCCCGCGCTGACGCCGGCGGTGGTGCTGGCGGTGCGGCTGCTCAAAGCCCGGGGCAAGGAGCGCAAGGCCGCCGGCCTGCTGGCCGATGCCTGGGCCAAGGCGCCGCATCCCGATCTCGCCGCCGCCTGTCTCGATCTCCATGGCGGGGAGACGGCGGAACGGCGCCTGGCCCGCCTGAAGGACCTGCTCGCCGGCAGCTCGGGGCGCGACGAGGGCCGCCTGGCGCTGGCCCGGGCACTGCTGGCCGCGGGCGATCTTGCCGCCGCCTGCCACGAGATCGAGACGCTGCTGCGCGACGCACCGAGCCAGGGCGCCGCCCGGGCCATGGCCGAGATCGAAACGGCGCAATATGGCGATGGTCATTCCGCCAGCGCCTGGCTTCAGCGCGCCGCGACCCTTCCCCCCGACCCGGCCTGGACCTGCACCGCCTGCGGCAGCCGCGCCGCCCGCTGGACCAGCCATTGCGAGAGCTGCGGCGCCTTCGACCATCTGGCCTGGCGCGCGGCTCAAGGCGTGCCGACCGATGCGCGGATCCTGGACGGGGCGGCGCTGCTGCCGGGCGGCTGAACGGACATCGGGAGCCGGGCCTGGCCGGAGAAATCGGCGCCGAGCCCCTTGCCAGGACACAAGCATTGGAAGTAGGTTGCCGCGCGAACAGGTTCACGGCCCCGTCGCGGGCATCCTGTCAGCCGCAGTAGCTCAGCCCGGTAGAGCAACGCATTCGTAATGCGTGGGTCGGGGGTTCAAATCCCTCCTGCGGCACCATCTTCCGCCAAAGCATTTCAGGGCCGCATCGCCATGCTCACTGGGCCCGCCTCGCGCAAGGGGGCGGCGAGATTGGCGAATTCGCACAGGAGCGGCCTTGTGTCGCGGGGATCGATCAGTTCCTCGATGAGGAAAGCCTCGGCGGTGCGCAGCGGCGAGCGCACGAGGTTGAGCCGCGCCTCGATCTCGCTGCGCAGCCGGTCGGGATCCGCGGCGGCGGCGATATCGGCGCGATAGGCGGCCTCGACCCCGCCCTCGATCGGCAGCGAGCCCCAGTCGCCCGAGGGCCAGGCATAGCGGTATTGCAGCCGCTTGTGGTTGCTGTGGCCGGCGCCGGCGACGCCGAAAGCCCGGCGCACCAGGATCGAGCACCAGGGCACTTTCGCCTGATAGACCGCCGCCAGCGCCCGGGCGCCGTGCCGGATGGTGCCGGCCTTCTCGGCCGTAAGGCCGATGAGGAAGCCCGGAATATCGACGAGATGCACCACCGGCAGGTGGAAAGTATTGGCGAGATCGACGAAGCGGGTGATCTTGATCGCGGCATCGGCGGTCCAGCCGCCGCCGTAGAAATGCGGATCGCTGGCCAGGACCGCCACCGGCCAGCCGTCGAGGCGGGCAAGGCCGGTGATGGCGGCGCCGCCGAACAGGCGGCCGAATTCCATGAAGCTGCCGCGATCGACCACGGCATTGACGATCTTGCGCATCGGATAGACCTTGCGCCGATCCTGCGGCACCGCCTCGATCAGCCATTCCTCGCGCCGCTCCGGATCATCCTCCACCGGCCCGCGCGCCGGCAGTTCGAACACCGAGGCCGGCAGGTAGGACAGGAACCGGCGGGCGCGGGCGAAGGCTTCCGCCTCGCTATCCACCACATCGTCGATGGCGCCGGCGCGGGCATGGATCTCGCTGCCCCCCAATTCCTCCTTGGTCAGGACCTCGCCCAGCCGCGCCACCACCGGCGGCCCGGCGATGAACATCTGCGAAATGCCGCGCACCATGACGGAATAATGGCTGGTGACGAGGCGCGCGGCACCCAGGCCCGCCACCGAGCCCAGGCCCAGCGCCACCACCGGGACGGTCGCCAGATTCTCCACCACCAGGTCCCAGGCCGGGTTGGCCGGCACATAGGTGCGGCCGTCGGTCTCAAGGCTGCGGACCGAGCCGCCGCCGCCGGTGCCGTCGACCAGGCGGATCAGCGGCAGGCGCAGCTCGTTCGCCATCTGCTCGGACATCACCTGCTTCTGCTTGATGGAAGCATCCGCCGCCCCGCCCCGCACGGTGAAATCATCGCCCCCCACCACCACCGGCCGGCCGTCGATCCGGCCGCGGCCGAAGACGAAATTGGCCGGCATGAATTCGATCAGCCGGCCGGTTTCGTCATAGCGCGCCCGGCCGGCCGCGGCGCCGATCTCGTGGAAGGAGCCGGGATCGAGAAGCTGGTCGATCCGCTCGCGCACCGTGAGCTTGCCGCCGTCGTGCTGGCGCTTGACCTTCTCGGGGCCGCCCATTTCGCGGGCCAGCGCCTCGCGCGCCCGAAGCTCGTCGATCTCGCTCTGCCAGCTCATGAAGTACTCCTCGGCCACCTATCGTTGGGGCGGCCGCACGGTAGCAAGATTGTTGACAATTAACAATCTATAACCTCTAGTACCGGGCCAGCCGCGGGGAATGGTTCTGGAGCAGGGAATGGCCAGCAGGAACGTGACGTCGGAGATCGCCGGCAAAGTCTGGAAGATCGAGGTGCAGCCGGGCGACCTTGTCGAGGCGGACGATACCGTCATGATCCTGGAATCGATGAAGATGGAAATTCCGGTCCTCTCCCCGGTTTCGGGCCGCATCCAGGCAATCGAGGTCCGGGACGGCGAGATGGTGCGCGAAGGGCAGGTCGTGGCCGTCATCGACCTGTGAGGATCATCGACCTATGACGATCATCGGCCGGCGATGATCGCGGGCCTGTGGTGACCGCCGACACGGGAGGATCATCGACGCGTGAAGGACGTCCGGCGCGCCAATCCGCTTAAACCGGCCATCGGGCGGGGAAGGGCCGCGCGCGCGATATCCCTGCCCGAACAGATCGCCGATCATGTCGGGCACCTGATCTTCACCGGGCGCTACCGGCCCGGCAGCCATCTGACCGAGCAGGAGGTCGCGGGCGCCTTCGCGGTGAGCCGCGGCCCGGTGCGCGACGCCTTTCACATGCTGGAAAAGCGCGGCCTGGTCGAGATCCTGCCCCGGCGCGGCGCCCATGTCATCGACATGGGCCTGGCGGAAGTGGTCGAGATTTTCAATGTGCGCGCCGTGCTGCTCGGCCTGGCGGCGCAGCTCGCCGCCACAGCGGCGGGAGAGGACGCCCGCATCCTGGTGGCGCAAAGTATCGCGGCGATCACGGCGCTGGCGGCGGCGGCCGACACCGACCCGCTCGATTACGGCACCGCCTCGCGCGCGGCGCAGCGCCAGCTCGCCGAGGCTTCCGGCAACCGGCGCCTCGCCATCATGCTCGAAGAACTCGGCAACCGCGCCCTCTGGCGCATGATCTGGGGGCGCGAGCCGCTCGATCACGAGACGGCGGAACGCCGCCGCCGCTCGGCCGCGATCTGGGTAAAGCTGCGGCTCGCCTTGCGGCGCCACGACGGCGATCTGGCCGAGCGCCACGCCCGCGCGCTCATCCTCGCCTCCCGCGATCATACGATCGCGCGGATCGCCGCCCTCACGAAGTAGACCCGCTCTCGGCACAAGCCGGCAACAGGGCGTGTTCTCATGCCTGACAAAGATCGCATGCCCTGCGGCCGGCGGCGACGAACGGCCACGGCTGGAGGCCGCCGGAAGTTTGAGTTATATCAATGTGTAGTCTATTGACTACTTGGCTTTTTTCATGTCATCGTCTTAAGAAGTCATCGGCTTGATCCCCGGTATTGCTTTCGCCGGGCGGGAGGTAACATGGGCCGCAAGATCCTGTTCGTCACCACCGACCAGCAGCGCTACGACGCGCTGGGCTGCAACGGCGGGCGCATCGCGCGCACACCGGCGGCCGACGCGCTCGCCGCCACCGGCGTGCGCTTTGCCCGCGCCCATACCCAGAGCGTCGTCTGCATGCCGGCGCGTGCCACGATGGTGACGGGCCAATATGTGCGCAGCCACGGCGTGACGATGAACGGCGTGCCGCTGCCGGCCGATGCCCCGAGCGTCGCCGCCTATCTCAAGGCGGGGGCCGGCTATCGCACGGCGCTGATCGGCAAGGCGCATTTCGAGCCCTTCATGGATCTCGAAATGCGCTTTCCGGAGAACCGCATGGCGCGGGAGGGCCGGTTCGGGCCGCATCGCGGCTTCGAACATATGGAGCTTTCGGGCCATGTGGCGCGGGGCTTCTGGCATTATTCGCACTGGATGGCGGAGAACCACCCGCAGGAAATCGACGGCTTCTTCCGCCTGCTGACCCCTGATTTCAAGCAGAGCCATGCCGGCGGCGGCGATACCGGCGCCATTCAGGTGAAGCACAATCCCATCGCGCGCGAGCATTACCACACCGACTGGGTGGCCGAGCGCACCATCGCCTTCCTGGCCTCCCTGCCGGCCGAGGAGGATTGGTTCGTCTGGATGAGCTTTCCCGATCCCCACCACCCGTGGGACCCGCCGGCGTCCGAACGCCACCGGGTGGATTGGCGCACACTCGGCCTTCCGGCCGGCCACCCGGGCAGCCCGGAGAAGATCGAGGCGATCCTGGCGGACAAGCCCCGCCATTGGCTGGAAGCCTACCGGGGCGAGCGCGTCAGCTGCTTCGAAGCCCCGCCGGGCTTCGTGCCCAAAACCCTGACCCCCGACCAGCTCCGCGAGATCGACGCCATGGTGCATATCGAGAACGAGCTGATCGACGAGGCGCTCGCCCGCGTGCTCGCCTTCATCGACGGGCGCGGCTGGGGCGATGACACCGATGTCCTCTATACCGCCGATCACGGCGAATTGCAGGGCGATTGCGGCCTGCTGTTCAAAGGGCCCTATCATATCGACGCGCTGATGCGGGTGCCGATGATCTGGCGGCCGGCGAAGAGCGCCGCCATCGCGCCGGCGGTGATCGAGCAGCCGGTCGGCCATATCGACTTGGCCCCGACCTTGTGCCGCATCGCCGGCCTCGACGTGCCGCCGTGGATGCAGGGCCAGCCGCTGCCGCTTTCCGCCGCCGAAGCGCAAGGCCAGCGCCGCGAGCGCGTCATCACCGAATGGGACAGCGAGCACGGCGATACGACCATCCACCTGCAAAGCCTCTACCGCGACGGCTACCTCGTCACCGCCTATGGCAAGAGCACGCTCTATGACGGCAGCGAGGGCGAGCTTTACGACCTCGGGAACGATCCGCTGTCCTGGCGCAACCTGTGGAGCGAGCCGGCCTGCAGGGCCTTGCGCGACGATCTCGTGGCCGATCTCAAGGCCCATCTGCCGCCGGTCCGCGCCACACCGCTGACAAGAGTATCGGAGGTTTGACGCCACTGCCTGGCGCGGGCGCCGCCCGCGAGCGCAACCCTGACGCGGGAAAATCCAGGCTCACCCGCGACAGGGTAGGAAAAATCCAGCCCTGCTGAAAATTTCATCACCTCCTTGTTCCGCTCCGGCAAAAAGTCTGATTAGACTTGCCGCCGGCCGGCCTTGCCCGCGCCGCGGCGATTGGGTCAGGGAGGGTCCGCCATGTCCGACAATGCTCTGTTTCCGGTACCGGAGGCTTCCGCCCGGAACACCTGGTGCACGGCCGCGCAATACCAGGAAATGTACCAGCGCTCGATCGCGGATCCGGAAGGCTTCTGGCGCGAGCAGGGCTTAAGGCTGGACTGGACCAGGCCCTATACCAAGGTCATGGATTGCTCCTATGACCTGAAGGATCTGCATATCCGCTGGTATGAGGACGGCAGGCTCAACGCCGCGTACAATTGCATCGACCGCCATCTGAAGACGCGGGCCGGCCAGCCCGCGATCATCTGGGAGGGCGACGACCCGGCCGAGAGCCGCACCATCACCTATCAAGAGCTTCACGACGAAGTCGCGCGGATGGCGAACGTGCTGCTGAGCCAGGGCGTCAAGCGCGGCGACCGCGTCACCATCTATCTGCCGATGATCCCCGAGGCCGCCTTCGCCATGCTGGCTTGCGCGCGCATCGGCGCCGTCCATTCGGTGGTGTTCGGCGGCTTTTCCGCCGACAGCCTGGCCGGGCGCATCCTCGATGCCACCTCGACCTTCGTCATCACCGCCGACGAGGGCCTGCGCGGCGGCCGCGCGGTGGCGCTCAAGAACAATGTCGACGAGGCGCTGAAGCGCTGCCCGAAGGTCGATCGTGTCCTGGTGGTCAGGCGCACCGGCGGCAAGACCGGCTGGGTGGCGGGGCGCGACGTCTGGTATCACGAGCTGGCGGCAAAGGTGAGCGCCTCCTGCCCGCCGGCGGAGATGAGCGCCGAGGACCCGCTGTTCATCCTCTATACCTCCGGCTCGACCGGCCAGCCCAAGGGCGTGCTGCACACGACGGGGGGCTATCTGACCTATACCGCCATGACGCACCAATATGTGTTCGATTACCGCGACGGCGACGTCTATTGGTGCACCGCCGATGTCGGCTGGGTGACCGGCCACAGCTATATCGTCTATGGACCGCTGGCCAACGGCGCCACCTCCTTGATGTTCGAAGGGGTGCCGAATTACCCCGACGCCTCGCGCTTCTGGCAGGTGGTGGACAAGCACAAGGTGACGATCTTCTACACCGCGCCGACGGCGATCCGCGCCCTCATGCGCGAGGGCGATGCGCCGGTGAAGAAGACCAGCCGCGCCTCGCTCCGCCTGCTGGGATCGGTCGGCGAGCCGATCAATCCGGAAGCCTGGCTCTGGTATCACCGCGTGGTGGGCGAGGGACGCTGCCCGGTGGTGGATACCTGGTGGCAGACGGAAACCGGCGGCATCCTCATCTCGCCCCTGCCCGGCGCCATCGCCCAGAAGCCGGGTTCGGCGACGCTGCCCTTCTTCGGCGTGCGCCCGGTCATCGTCGATGGCGAGGGCCGCGAGCTTGCCGGCGCCTGTGAAGGCAACCTCTGCCTGGCGGGAAGCTGGCCCGGCCAGATGCGCACCGTCTATGGCGATCACGAACGTTTCGCGCAGACCTATTTCAGCCAGTTCCCCGGGCGCTATTTCACCGGCGACGGCGCCAAGCGCGACGCGGATGGCTATTACTGGATCACCGGGCGGGTGGACGACGTGCTCAATGTCGCCGGCCACCGCATGGGCACGGCGGAAATCGAAAGCGCGCTCGTCGCCCATCCCTTGGTGGCCGAGGCCGCCGTGGTCGGCTATCCGCACGATATCAAGGGCACCGGGATCTATGCCTATGTGACGCTCAAGGCCGACCAGGCACCCTCCGACGATCTGCGCCACGAACTGGTCGGCTGGGTGCGCAAGGAGATCGGCCCGATCGCCAGCCCCGACAAGCTGCAATGGGCGCCCGGCCTGCCCAAGACCCGCTCGGGCAAGATCATGCGCCGCATCCTGCGCAAGATCGCCGAGAACGATTTCGGCAATCTCGGCGATACGACGACGCTGGCCGATCCGGGCGTCGTGCAGGACCTGGTCGACAACCGCCTGAACCGCTGAGGCCGTTTGCGATCGCAATGATGCTTTCGCCCACAACAAACCCGCGCCGTCCAGCGGAACATTGATTGACGATAATAACGCTACGCGTTATTATCCGGGCATGATCAAGACGTTCCGGGATACCGATACGGAGCTGCTTTTTCAGCGTGGACGGCCCCGTCGCATCCCGGGCGATCTTCAACGGATCGCGCTGCGCAAGCTGCTGATGCTTGATGCCGCCGTCGAGCTTGAAACCCTGCGACTGCCACCGGGGAACCGGCTGGAGGCTCTAGCCGGCCGGCGCAAGGGGCAGCACAGCATCCGCGTCAACGATCAATGGCGGATATGTTTCCGCTGGCATGCAGGAGATGCCTACAATGTCGAAATCGTCGATTATCACTGACGCCGCACCGGCCATGACACGTGAGAACCGGCATGCTCCGGTGCATCCGGGCGAGATTCTGCTGGAGGAATTCCTGCACCCGCTCGGCATCAGCCAATACCGCCTGGCGAAGGCGATGAAAGTACCGCCGCGTCGGATCAACGAAATCGTGCTGGGAAAACGCGCGGTAAGCGGTGACACGGCGCTGCGGCTGGGGCGCGCGCTCGGCACCGGCGCGCCATTCTGGATGACGCTCCAGGGCCGCTACGACATGGATGTCGCCGCCGACCGCCTGGGCGGCCGATTGGAGGTCGAGGTCACGCCGGTCGCCGCGTGACGCCGCTCCCTCAGGGCGCGAGCGCCGCGGCCAGGCGCCGGACGTGCTGTTCGATCTCGGCCTCGTTCAGGGCGGCATAGCCGAGCAGTAGGCCCTGCCGCGCCGGCTTGCCCAGGTAATAGAAGGAGAGCGCCGGCGCGCCGATGCCGGCGGCAGCAGCACGGGCGGCCGCCTCGCGATCGTCCATGCGAAGGGCCAGCGCCGGTGCCAGGTCGGCCACGAGATGCATGCCGGCCGGATCGGGCGCGAGGGTGAGCAGCCCGCCCAGATGGCGGCGGGCTGCTGCGAGCAGCGCCTGCTGGCGCAGGGCGTAGCGCCGGCGCATGCGGCGGACGTGGGCGGCGAAGCTGCCGTCGGCCAGAAACGCGGCCAGCGCCGGCTGCGCCAGGGCGGACGGGTAATCGTCGAGCACGGCGCGGGCGCGGCGGAAGGGTTCCAGCAGCGGCGCCGGCACCACCAGATAGCCCAGGCGGAGCGAGGGAAACAGCACCTTGGAAAAGCTGCCGAGATAGACCACCCGCCCATCCTCGTCCAGCCCCTGGAGGGCTGCGAGCGGCCGGCCGGCATAGCGGAACTCGCTGTCGAAATCATCCTCGATGATCCAGGCGCCGGTGGCCCGCGCCCAGGCCAGGAGGCTCAGGCGGCGGCCAAGGCTCATGGTGGCGCCGAGGGGATATTGGTGTGAGGGGGTGACGCAGGCGAGCCGCGCCGGCCCGGCCCGCTCGCCAGCCTGAACATCGAGCCCCTCCTCGTCCACCGGCACGGCGAGCAGGCGGGCGCCGCCGGCCGCAAGCGCGTCGCGATTGCCGGGATAGCCCGGCTCCTCGATCCAGACGCCGTCGCCCGGATCGATCAGAAGCCGGGTCGCCAGATCGATCGCCTGCCGGCTGCCCGAGACGATGAAAACCTGCTCGGGCTTGCAGCGCACGCCGCGCGCCGATTTGAGATAATCGGCGATGGCGGCGCGCAGCGGCATCTGCCCGGCCGGGTCCTGGCGGCGGAAGAGCGCGGGCTGAGGATGGCGCCAGGCATGGCCGAGCAGGCGGGCGAAGGGCTCGAAGGGAAAATCGCGGCAATCGGGCACGCCCGGCGCGAAAGGCCCGGCGGGCGGCGGCGGGCGGGCGCCCGTGCCGGGCGGGCCGGCGCCGGGCCGGTCGGCAAAGGCCAGGCCACGGCGCGAGAGTTCCGGCGCGGCGACCACGGAGGGCGGCGGCCGGCGGCCTTGCCGCGGCGATCGTTCGGGCAGATCGCGCGAGACGAAGGTGCCCGAGCCGCCGCGGCCAATGATATAGCCTTCGCTCAAGAGCTGGTCGAGCGCCAGCAGCACGGTATTGCGCGAGATCCCAAGCTCGCGCGCCAGCAGCCGGCTGGAGGGCAACCGCGCCCCGGGCGCCAGGCGGCCGCCGAGAAGAGCCAGCCGCAGCGCGTCATAAAGCTGGCGGAACAGCGGCGCCGCCGCGGCGGGATCGAGGTGCAGGGCGAGCAGGCTCGCCCCGTCGCCACGGCGGGCCATGGCATCCTCCCGGGGCTTGTGAGCGAAAAAGCGGTACCATCATATTGGCCGTACTGGCCCTTTCAAGGCAACCACTTTTGGCGCCATATTCCGCTATCGCACCGGCAGACATCCCTGCCGACGCGGCGGCACTTTTGTTGACACAGGAACCCGGCGATGAGCAGCGATACCGATCTCTATTCCCCCTCCCCGACGAAACCGGCGGCGGCATCGGCCTTCCAGCCGACCGCGCGCTCCAAGGTCAAGCGCCTGCCCGACCGCGGCGCCTATGACCGGGAGAGCGTCTATGCCATCCTCGATACCGCCTTCATCGCCCATATCGCCTATGTCATCGACGGCCAGCCCTATGTCACGCCGACGAGCTTCTGGCGCGAGGGCGACCAGCTCTATTGGCACGGTTCCTCGGCCAGCCGCATGCTGCGGGCGCAGAGCGCCGGGCTGCCGGTTTGCTTTACCGTCACCCATGTCGACGGGCTGGTGGTGGCGCGCTCGGGCTTCCACAGTTCCATCAACTACCGTTCGGTGATGGCCTTCGGCACGGCGCGGCGGATCGAAGACATCGCGGCCAAGACGGCGGCGCTCGATGCCTTCGTCGAACGGCTCTTTCCCGGCCGCACCGGCGAGATCCGGCGGCCGAACGTCCAGGAAATCAAGGCGGCGAGCGTCCTTGGCATGACCATCGAGGAAGCCGCCGCCAAGGTGCGCCAGGGTCCGCCCAAGGACGACGAGGAGGATTATGCCGCGCCCTGCTGGGCCGGCGTGCTGCCCTTCGTCACCCGGCTCGCGGCGCCGCAGCCCGATCCGCGACTGCCCGCCGGCCGCGCGGTGACACCCGATCTCGCCGCCTATGAAACCGGCCGGATGCTCGACGAAGTGCTGGGGCAGCTCGCGCCGGTGCGGCCGGACCGGTGACCCGAGAGGGCCCTGCGCGGCCGGGGACGCCGGCGCGGCCGGACCGCGACTTAGCCGGACCACGATTCAGGCGGTCTCTTCCTCTTATCACGATAGGTTCGTATTCTGTTCGTGGTAAGTTCGTGACGCTGCCCGAGTCGCGCGCCGGCCGGCGCCTACATGGCGGTGATGCCGCCGTCGATCACCATTTCGGCGCCGGTCATGAACTTGGATTCGTCGGAGGCGAGATAGACGATGGCCCAGGCGATATCGTCGGGCTCGCCGATGCGGCCCAGAGGCACCTGGGCTTCGAGCTTGCGCCGCACTTTCGCCGGATCGCCACCCGCCACCAGCATCGATTGCACCATCGGCGTGTCGATGAAGGTCGGATGGACCGAATTGCAGCGGATGTTGTAGCCCTGGCGGGCGCAATGAAGCGCCACCGACTTGCTCAGCATGCGCACCGCCGCCTTGGAGGAATTATAGGCGGCGAGGTTATGGCCGGCGATGAGGCCCGAGACGGACGAGATATTGACGATGGAGCCGCCGCCGTGCTGCTTGATCGCCGCGACGCCGTGCTTGCAGCCGAGGAACGTGCCGTCGAGATTGACGGAATGAACGAAATGCCATTCTTCGAGCGAGGTATGCTCGACGTCCTTGGTGATGCCGACGCCGGCCGAATTGACCAGGACGTGGAGCTTGCCGAAGTGATCCAGCGTGGCGGCGATGGCAGCAATCCATTCGACTTCCTGCGTCACGTCGAGGGAGAGCGCGAAAGCCCGCTCGCCCAGCGCCGCCGCCACCGCCTGCGCGCCGGGAAGGTTACGGTCGGCGATCACGACGCTTGCGCCTTCTTCGACCAGCCGGATAGCCGCCTGCCGCCCGAGTCCCGAGGCGCCGCCGGTAATCAGCGCCACTTTGTCGGCCACTCTCTTCATGATGCCTGTCCTCCCAGGATATTCTTATGGAAAGCGCTAGAGGCCATTAGTGGCCGCCGCCCATCAGGATCTCGGCCCTGACGCCGGTCTCGTAGGCCAGACCCGCCGGCGTCAAGGTGATGGCGAGGGGAAAGTCGGCGCGGGCCAGGCCCTTGCGCTCCAGCGCCAGCCAGACCGCCTGGTTGGTGAAGCCGGTGGCATCGCGCGACAGGGCGACATAGGCCCCGACATGGAAATGGTCGCCGTGCGGCTGCGGCAGATGCAGGATGCGGCGGCCGCCATCCCCCTCGTCGGCCGCGTGCTGCGGATCTGTGGCCAGTTCCTGCAACAGGGCCAGGGTCTTGAGCTGCAACCGGTTGAGGTTGAGCGGATTCTTCTTCGGGGACATGAGGATCGTTCCGGTCTGGAGCATGCGGCAGGCCCGGGCCGATCGCGGACGGAACGGGCGCGCCTGCGGCGGCCGGGCTGCCGCTCTCTTATCACAGTGCCGGAAGGGAGGCGATTCTTGATACGGGTCTGCTGCCGGCCGGCCGGATCAGTCGAACCACCGCCGGCCGCGGCGGCGCCACAGGATCGCAAGGCCGGTCAGCGCCGCGCCGAGCAGAAGGGCCGAGGAAGGTTCGGGGATGGCGCCGGGCGGCGGATTGCCGGGCGGCGACTGGTAATTGTCCGCCAGGGAATGGCCATCGAGCGGATCGGAGACCGGCTGCCAGGAAGAGGGACCACCGCCGGGCGGGGAATATCCGGGCGAATCGTTCCAAGGTCCTTGGGTGCCGGAGGGCGATCCGCCCGGCGGCAGCAATCCATCGCCGCCCCAGCCGCCATACGGCGATCCCCAATTGCCGGCGACGCCAAATCCCGGCCCCTGGTTGCCGCCGAAAGCGCCGCCGAACCCGTCGTTGCCGCCGTTCCAATTCATTCCCCAGGCGTCGGAATCGTCATCGCCGCCGGTGCCGGGATTGGCCCCGCCGTTTGCGTTCAGGCCATTGCCGTTCTGGCTGTCGTTTCCGCCGCGGAAATTCTCTTCGCCCGGATAGACCGGATCGTCGGTGAGGCTGAAGAAATCCGGCGATCCCTGTCCCTGGTCCTGCCCCCTGTCGCCCAGGAAGCTCGAACCCGTATGGCTGTTGTCGCCGTTGGAGGCGGAATGGGACCCGGCCTGGCCATTTCCGCCGACGCCGCCATCCCGGCCATAGGCATCCCGGCCATAGTCGCCGCCGGAATTGCCCGGGCCGAAGCCGGCGCCGGCCTCGAAGCCGATCGCGACCGGGCCGCCCGACCCGTCGGGCGAGGCGATCACCATGCTGGCGGCCAACGCCAGCCCGAGAACGGCGGCGCTGAGCAGGAAGAAGAGGCGGCGCGGCATCGGCTTACCCGGTTTCGCCGCCGGAGGGAAACGCCCGCTCCGGCTCTGCTCCGAGCATAGCGATCCTTCCCTAACCATCCCTTAATCAGGGCAGGCGCACGCGGGCATAGTCGGGAAAATACCGGCTTTTGGAAGATGGGAAATCGGGCGGAAGATCGGAAATCGGGGGATCGGGAAATCGGGCGGGAAGGGGCGGCCGGCGCGGTTTGGTGGAGCCGAGGGGAATCGAACCCCTGACCTCCTCATTGCGAACGAGGCGCTCTCCCAACTGAGCTACGGCCC
>CALCYJ010000232.1 GCA_937905845.1 uncultured Rhodospirillales bacterium | reverse complement strand
TCCGCCGTCGCCGCCATCGAGCCCGCCGTCGTCTGCATCTCCGTCGCAGCGCCCGATACCGTCTCCACCACCTGCTGCACGCTGGCCTCGAACGTATCGGCAAGCGTCACCATCTCCTGGCGCCGGCGCTCGGCTGCTTCGCGCTCGCGGGCTTCCTCTCCCCGGCGCTGCTCCTCCTCCACCCGGTGCTTTTCTTCCAGCGCCAAATGTTCGCGTTCGGCCTCGTCCTGCCGTCGTTTCTCGGCCGCCGCCCGCTCCATCTCTTCGGTGCGGTGGCGCTCCTCTTCCGCCTGCCGCTTCTCCGCCTGCAGCCGCTCGTGCTCCAGGGCGTTGTCCTTGAAGACCTGCACCGCCCGCGCCATGTCGCCGATCTCGTCGCGATTGTTAAGCGCCGCGATCTTCACACTCTTGTCGCCGGCGGCGAGCTTGCCCATGGTTTCCGTCATCGCCCGCAGCGGCAGGTTGATGCTGCGGGCGATCGCCCAGGCCATCCCCAGGCCGACCAGAAGCCCGACGGCGGCAAAAGCCACCATCGCGCCGAGCGCGTTATGAATATAATGCGCCGTCTCGTCCTGGATGCGGTGCTGCTCTGCGATCGACCGCGTGCGCACCGCCTGTACTTCCTCCAGCATCGCCTGCCCGTCGGCGAGCAGCGACTTGTTGATCGTCGCCACGTCCCCCGTCGCCTGCGTGATGGCCGTAAAGCTCTGGTCATAGGTCGCGAGCGACTGCGCCAGATCCTGCGCCTGCTTCTTCAGCGCCGGGTTGTCGAACTGGTCGATCGTATCGGCCATGTTGCTGACGGCGCTCTTGATATGCTTTTCCGCCCCGGCCGTCGCGCTCGCGTCGTGCTGCGTGATCGAGCGGTTGACAAGCTCCGCCGCTTTGGTGAATTCCTGCTGCACCACCTGGGCGAAAGCCGTGCCGCCAAGCTCGTTCGCCTTCCGGGAGTCTGCGATCAGCGTATCCAGATCCGTGCTGAAATTGGTCCCGGTCGGCGTGAGCGTGTCGGAGATTTCCTGCGCCCGGTGATCATACAGCGCCACGATCTTGTCCAGCGCCACGACGAAGGCGCGGGATTGCCCGGTCATCGCCTCGAGATTCTTCCGGCTCTCGGCATTGGCGCTGGCGGTGGCCGTGCGGAGTTCGCTGATGAGCCGGTCATGTGCTGCTTTCGCCTGCGCGAGCCGGCCGTTCGTCCCGCCGGCATCGCCGGTGGCGACATATTGCTGCGCCCGGCTGGTAAGCTGCACCAGGTCGTTCTGCAATTCGAGCACGTTGGAGGTCACGCCGGAGGTTCTGCCGAAGGCGGCGAATTTCGCCACGACGCCGCTGAAGCCGAAGGCGCCGCTGGTACCGACCGCCGCCAGCAGAACGAGGACGACCGCGAAGCCGGTATAGATCCGGGTCGAGATCTTGAAGTTGGTCAGCCTCACGCCCAATCCGTGCCGCGCTTTCATGCCTGAACTTCCCCGCATATTTCGTCCGCCCGGCCGCGGCTTGCTGCGGCCGAGCGATCACCAGATAGGCGGAACGTTAGGCATTTCCGGCTTAATAAGCGGTTAAGCGCGAACCTTGGACAGGACCATAATCCTGATCAAGGCACGGACGATCACGGCTAGGGGCGGCGCGCGGCGGCTATATCGTCAGGCCGGCACGGTCTTCGTGCGGTCGTGATAGCGCCTTTCGATCGCGTCCCAGAGATCGGCTTCGAGACGGACGCCGTCGAACCGGTCGATCTCCTGCAAGCCGGTGGGCGAGGTGACGTTGATCTCGGTCATGTACTGGCCGATGACATCGATGCCGACGAAAACCAGGCCGCGCTCCTTGAGCGTCGGCCCGATCGCCTCGCAGATCTCGAGATCGCGCTTGGTCAGCGGGCTTTTCTGCGCCTGGCCGCCGACATGCATATTGGAACGGGCCTCGCCCGGCTGCGGCACCCGGTTGACCGCGCCCGCCGCCTTGCCGTCGATGAGGATGATGCGCTTGTCGCCCTGGCGCACGGCGGGAAGGTAGCGCTGCACCACCAGGGGCTCGCGGCTGAGCTTGGAGAAAAATTCCAGCAGCGCGTTGAAATTCTCGTCCTCGGCCTTGAGGCGAAAGACGCCGGCGCCGCCGTTGCCGAACAGCGGCTTGAGAATGATGTCGCGGTGCTCGGCGCGAAAGGCTTCGATCTCCTGGCGGTCGGCGGTGATGAGGGTCGGGGGCATCAGCTCGCCGAACTGGGTGACGAAGAGCTTCTCCGGCGCATTTCGCACCGCGGCCGGATCGTTCACCACCAGGGTGCGGGGGTGGATCTTCTCCAGCAGATGGGTCGCGGTGATATAGGCGAGATCGAACGGCGGGTCCTGACGCATCAGCACCACATCGACACCGGCGAGATCGAGCCGCTCCTCCTTGCCCAGCGTGAAATGACGGCCCTTCTCCCGCCGCACCTGAAGCGGCCGCGCCCGGGCATAGACGCGCCCGTGCAGCAGGCTGAGATGGGACGGCAGATAATGGAACAGCGCATGGCCGCGCGCCTGGGCCTCGAGCGCCAGGACGAAGGTCGAATCCCCGTCGATATCGATGCCGGCTATGGGATCCATCTGGATGGCGACGGCAAGGCTCATGGCGGGAGAATCCTGATGCTGATGGCGCAGCGGGCGCGGGGCACGCCGGCGGGATGGCGCCTCAGTATAGCGGCGCGAGGCGCGCCTGCTGAAGCCTCATCTCGCATCAGCGCGGCGGCAGCAGCCGCTTGTCGCCCTTGATCAGCACCTGATCGACGATGCGGCGGACGCCGGGGATCGCGCGGGCATAGGCGATCACCCGGTCGATCTCGGCCTGGTTCTGGGCGATGCCGAACAGATAGATCGTGCCATCGACGGTGGTGATGGAATAATTGACATCGGCGATCTTCCGGTCGGTCAGGAGGTCGGCGCGCAGTTCGGTCGAAATCCAGGCATCGTGGGTATAATCGCCGAAATCGCCCGCGGCATGGACCTGGATCTCGTCGATCACCGCTCGCACGCCGGCGACACTAGCCGCGACATTCTGCGCGTCCGCCCGCAAGCCCGGCGTCGCGACGACGCCGGTCAGCAGCACCCGTCCCTCGATGCAGGTGACGCCGATCTTGGCGAAAAGCCGGCCGTCCTTCTGTAGCAGCCTGGCGGATATCTTGATCTCGATGCCGGTATCGATCGCCGCCTGCTTGGGGCCGCGTTCCTCCACCGTCGCGACGCCGACGGTCGCGCCGGCACCGACGGCGATCTGGAGCGACGAGCAGCCGCCGAGCGATCCCGCCATCGCCAGGAACAGTGCCAGTGCCGCCGTTGCAAGGCCCAAGCCCGCTTTCCGCCGCATCATGGCCGCCAGGCATCCTTGATATGGCGCGGCAGCGCGCGCGGCACCACCACCATAACGTCGAACCGCTGGCCAAGGGCGGCAAGGGCCGGGCGATGCGCGAGAAAGGCCGAGAAGGCGCGCGCGATCCGCCGGCGCTGGCGGGCCTGCACCGCTTCGAGCGCCGCCCGCGCCACGGCGCGCCGCTTCACCTCCACGGCGACGACCAGGCGGCCGCGGCGGGCGATGATATCGATCTCGCCCACCGGCGTGCGCAGATCGCGCGCCAGCACGCGATAGCCCTTGAGCCGCAGCAGCCAGACGCACAGCGTCTCCGCCAGCCGGCCCGCCCGCTCCGCCTTCCGCCGGCCGTGCCGGCGCGCGCTGTCAGCCGTCATCTTCCGCCTTGAGCGCCAGGGCGCGGGCATAGATTGCGCGGCGCGGCAGGCCGGTCGCGGCGGAAACGGCGACGGCCGCCTCTTTCAGCGAGGCATGCCCCAGCGCCTGACGCAGCATGTCGTCGAGGTCGGCCTGGCTGGCGGCGGCGGACTTTTCGGGCGGTCCGACCACGACCACCACTTCGCCCCGCGGCGGCCCGTCCGCCTCATAGCGTTGGGCAAGTTCGCCAAGCGGCGCCCGCTGCACCTCCTCGAACAGCTTGGTCAGCTCGCGCGCCACCGCCGCCGGGCGCGGGCCGAACAGGGCTTCCATATCGCGCAAGGAAGCCGCAAGCCGGCGCGGGCTTTCGAGGAAGACCAACGTCGCCGGCACCCCCGCCAGCTCGGCCAGCACTGCCCGCCTGGGTGCCGAGCGCGGCGGCAGGAAGCCCGCGAAGAGAAAGCGGTCGGTCGGCAGGCCGGAAAGGACGAGAGCCGCCATCACCGCCGAGGCGCCGGGCAGCGCCGTCACCCGCAATCCCTCTTCCAGCGCCGCGCGCACGAGCTTATAGCCC
>CALCYJ010000231.1 GCA_937905845.1 uncultured Rhodospirillales bacterium | reverse complement strand
TGGGCGGTCAGTTGGAGACCGGGGTCACGCCAATCGCAGCGCGGCGGTGCACGGCGCGGCTATAAGAATCATCTGTCTAGTGACTATTTGGTTGAATCGTTCACCTCGGCCTCGCCGGTTTTGTCAAGGAACGTCTTCACGCCGGAAGAGACGTTCCGATTTGCGTCGGCCTTAGATTGAATAACATCCGTCTCGGCATTCTGTTGCTTTAATTGAGCGTTGACGTAATCGTTCTCCCGATTCACGCGAGTCTTTTCGGCTTGAAGTTCAAGTTTCTCTTTTTCGATCTGCAATTCCCGAAGCTGATCAGTATATTCTTCATTACGCTTTTTCTCGGCTTCCGCCGTCGATTCTTTCTTTTTGGCTATCTCGATCGCCTCGGCTCGCTCCGCGGCACGCTGCTTCTCGGCTGCTTGGATAGCAGCTTCGTGCTTTGCCTCGAGACGTTGCTGTTCCGCTTGTTGCGCGGCGGCGGCCGCCGATGCGGCCGCCTCTTGCTGCTGCTGTGCCGCATAGACTGAATTGATCTGATCCGTCATGGATTGGGCGGCCGCCGGCGCCGTGATAACGACCGCGAGCGCGGCGGCGAGAAGAACCACTTTCATGAGACGTCTCCTCTATTTGGCAGCGACGGTGGGGCAGCTCGCATTCGGCTGGATCCGCGTTTCCCGAGGGGATGAGGCGATCTCGATCGCTTTCCCGGGAACAAACTCGCAAAGTCTGCCTACCTGCGCGGAGTTGAAAGTCTGCCCGTGATCCTCATAGGTTATGGATACGCCGTCGACGAGAACTTCGCCCGGGACCAACGAGCCCAGCGCGCCGCCGGCCACGGCACCGCCCGTCGCGCCAAGAGCGGTATTGACCGGCGCTCGATTGCCGACGTTATGCCCGATGACGCCGCCGCCGACGGCCCCGAGTAGCGCGCCAAAAACTTCAGCCGTTTTTCTGGCCTGCGTATTGGGTGCCTCGACCTTGGCCGGCATTACCGCGAGAATCTTAATGACACTTGCCGCTTGGCGAGTATCGACCTGGTCAACCCTGTATACGTTTGATTGCAAGTCGGCGCCTGGCGCTTGACAACCAGGAAGTACGAGAACGAATAATGTCGCGCTCATTGAAACCAGGGTTTTGATCCTAATTTCGACGCCTCCAAATCCAGACATTCCCCTGCTCCTGCAATGGCAAGTTTCGAACCATTTTCTTTCTTAAATCGATAACAAATCCTTGCCAAGAGAAAGATGAAATCCCAGAGATAATATCTCCCTATGAACGCCAACGTTCGCAGCGCACGAATAACGTGGGGGATCAGTTTCGGAACTTGGTTAATTAGACACGAATCGGCAAAACCTCCGCAGTCGTGCAAATTGATTTTAGTTTACCAAGATCAAATATGACTTCAAGATCAGGGTTGTGTTGACGGCAGTTCACCGTTCGCGTGGTTTGCCTCATGATCTTCTTGACAAATGCTTGTCCGTCGGCGGGCTGGATCACGACGTGATCGCCAGGGATCGTGGCGGCGCCGGCAGCCCGGGCGCAAAGCCCGCGACGGGAGCCGTGGAATCGTGTATAGAGGCCGGCCATGGAACCCATCACCACCACGGATGCGCTCGCTCGTCTGTGCGAGCGGCTCGCCGTCTCGCCCTATGTCACCGTCGATACCGAGTTCATGCGCGAGAATACCTATTGGCCGCTGCTCTGCCTGGTCCAGCTCGCCGGGCCCGAGGAAGCGGCGGCGATCGACCCGCTGGCGCCGGGCATCGACCTCGCGCCCCTCTTCGCGCTGATGCAGAACAAGGCGGTACTCAAGGTCTTTCACGCCGCGCGGCAGGATGTGGAAATCTTCTGCCATCTCGCCGGCGCCGTGCCGACGCCGCTGTTCGATACCCAGGTCGCGGCCATGGTCTGCGGCTTTGGCGAGCAGGCCGGCTACGAGACGCTGGCAACCCAGCTCGCCCATGCTAAGATCGACAAATCCTCCCGCTTCACCGACTGGAGCCGCCGGCCGCTGAGCGAGCGGCAGATCGAATATGCCCTCTCCGACGTCACCCACCTGCGCGTCGTCTACGAGAAGCTTTCGCGCCGGCTGGCCAAATCGGGGCGCGAGAGCTGGCTGGCCGAGGAAGAGGCGATCCTCACCGACCCGCGCACCTATGCGGTGCAGCCCGACGAGGCCTGGCGGCGCATCAAGACCCGCTCGGCCAAGCCGCGCTTTCTCGCCGTCCTGATGGAAATCGCCGCCTGGCGCGAGGCGGAGGCCCAGGCCCGCGATCTGCCGCGCGGCCGCCTGCTGCGCGACGAGGCGCTGCTGGAAATCGCCGGCGACCCGCCGCGCAGCGTCGAGGCGCTGGGGCGCGTGCGCAGCCTGTCCCGCAGCATGGCCGAGGGCCGCATGGGCGCCGATATCCTCGCCGCCGTGCAGCGCGCCCTCGCCCTCCCGGCCGAAGCGCTGCCGGTGCCCGAATTATCGCCGGCGCTGCCGCGCGGCATCGGCCCGCTGGTGGAATTGCTCAAAGTGCTGCTCAAGGCCAAATGCGAGGCCCATGACGTGGCGCAGAAGCTGGTCGCCTCCACCGCCGATCTCGAGCGCATCGCGGCCGAGGACGAGGCGGAGGTGCCGGCGCTGCGCGGCTGGCGCCACGAGGTGTTCGGTGCCGACGCCCTGGCGCTCAAGGCCGGACGCCTGGCGCTCGCGGCCGAAAAGCGCCAGGTCCGCCTGGTCGCCCTGCCGGCGGAACCGACGGCGCAGACCTGATCCTGCCCCTTGATTGATGCACGCCGGGCGATTCAGCCGAGGCGCGCCAACGCTCGCTCGATCACCGCCCGCAGGGGCGGCAGATGATTCTGAACCGTGATCCACACATAGGACGCGGCGACGTCCTCGTAATCGTGGCGATAGATGTTGCCCGCCCCTGCCATCTCCTTCCACGCAATCGAGGGATGCCGGGCCTTCATTTCTTCCGGCAGGCGCCGCGAGGCTTCGGAGATGATCTCAAGGCACCGCGTCACGGCATAAACCGCGCGCAGGTCCGCCCGGAATGTCTCGGCGTCGAAGCCCGCAGCGAAGTCAACGGCGAGGTCGATGTGATAGGCGATGTCGCGCAGGGGAGCGGACGCCGCGTCAAAAGGCATAAACGGCGTCGGTCGTGGCGGCGGGGCGAACGTAAGGCTTCAGTCCGTCGCGGCTGACAACATCGACCGGGCCGTCGAACAGCCCCGCGATATAGTTCTTGAGCGCGACATATTCATAAACGCCGACCGGCGCCGCCGGATCGACTTCGATCATGATATCGATGTCGCTATCGGGCCGGTTGTCACCGCGCGCACGAGAGCCGAACAGCGCCGCGTGAGCAACACCGCGCGCCCGCAGGGCCGCTTCATTCTCCCGCAGCCTGGCGATGATCTCCTGACCGTTCATGCCGTCATGATAGCAGAAAAGGCGGGGCCTGTCAGTCGCACCAGTTCTTCGGAAATCTTGATCCCCAGCCCTAACCTTCCGGCCTGACACGAAAATCCGAGTTGAGCCCGAGGTTGCGGGCCAAAGCCTCGTGGTGGCGGACGACCGTTTCGCCCATGAGATCGACGGCGGAAGGGGCGGCTTCGAGCAGGAGCGAGCCACCCTCGGGCACCAGGGTGATTTCGCCCAGCACGCCGGCGGCGCCGCCGCTCAAGGTGCTGGCGAGGCGGAGCGCCAGGCCCAGGCGCACGGCGCGCGCCAGCTCTTCCTCCCGCGCGAGACCCCGGACCTGCGCCACCGTCTGCTCGTTGCAGCCGCCTTCGTAGCGGGCGTAGACGGCGAGGGCGATGAAGGCGCGCCCCGGATGGTCGATGCCGGCGAAGGGCGCCCGCAGGATGCGGCGGAACGCCTGCTCGCCGCGGTAATCGGGATTGACCCGCCAGGCGGTATCGGCCAGCAGGCAGGCCGCCTGGCGCAGCCGGGCCTGCGCCGCGCTCTCGCCGCCAAAAAGCGGCGCGGTGAATTCGAACAGCTCCGTCCCGTGCTCGCCGAAGCGCCCCTCGTAGGCCGCCATGTCGCGGGCCGCGGCCAGAAGCGGGTCTTCCGCCTGCACCGCCTCGCTCAAGGCGGCATAGCCCATGCCTTCGCGCAGGCCGTGCGCCGAGAAGACCACCTCGCGCGGCGCCACCCGCTTGAGCAGCCGGCGCAGGGTCAGCGCCGCCAGCGGCAACGTATCGTGGCGGCGGCGCGGCACGCCTTCGAGGCGGAGCAGAGATTCCCGGCTCTGGCGTGACAGGAGGCGCGCGATCTCGTCCGCCTCGCCCAGGGACAGGCGATAATGATGGATGATGCGCAGCGGGTAGTTCGTCTGCGCCATATGGATACGGGCGATCGCCCGCCAGGCGCCGCCGACAAGATAGAGGCTGCGGCCGCGCACGGCATCGAGCCAGGGCACGGCGGCGAAGGCGCGGTCGATCTGTCCGCGCGCCGCGTCCTCACCCAAGCCCGCAAGCCGGAAGGGACCGAGCGGCAGCGTCAGGCCCTGACCCAGCCGCCCCTGGTCCAGCGCCACCAGTTCGAGCGAGCCGCCGCCGAGATCGCCCATCACGCCGTCGGCATCGGGAATGCCCGAGACGACGCCGAGCGCGGAATAGCGCGCCTCCTCCGCCCCGGCCAGCACGCGGACCGGGACCTGGCACTGGCGCTCGATCTCGGCCACGAAATCGGCGCCGTTGTCGGCATCGCGCACCGCCGCCGTCGCCACGACCTGCAAATCCTCGACCCCCATGCGCCGTGCCAGCGCGACGAAGCGGCGCAGCGTGGCGGTGGCCAGGCGCACGCCGTCTTCATCGAGCCGGCCGGTCTGCGTCAGCCGGCGGCCGAGGCCACAGAGCACCTTCTCGTTGAATTTCGGCGCCGGCGCGCGGAACGGCCCGTCGAAGACGACGAGGCGCACCGAGTTCGAGCCGATATCGACGACGGCGGTCGGCGCCTCCGCCCGCGGCGGAAGTGGCGCAGGGGACGCGTGCAGCCTGGATGATCGAGGTTCCATCTCGCCCCGTCAGGCCGGCTTCAATACCAGATGCGGGATCGGCCCGGCCCTGAGCGCCTTGCCGCGGCCCGAGAGCGAGGGATTGGTCATGAAGTAATCATGGGCGCTGAAGGAACCCGGGCCCGAGGCCAGGCGCTGATAGACGCCATCGGGCCCGAGCTGCCAGCTCTGCGCCTCGTCCTTGAGATTGGCCATCATGATCTGGTCCAGCACCTGTTGATGGACGGTCGGATTGAGGATCGGCACCAGCGTCTCGACCCGGCGGTCGAAATTGCGCTGCATCCAATCGGCCGAGGAGATGAAGACCTTGGCCTGCGGCGAGGGCAGAGGATGTCCGGCGCCGAAACAGACGATGCGCGAATGTTCGAGAAAGCGCCCGACGATGGATTTCACCCGGATGTTCTCCGACAATCCCGGAACGCCCGGGCGCAGGCAGCAGATGCCGCGCACCACGAGGTCGATCTGCACGCCGGCGGCGCTGGCGCGATAGAGGGCGTCGATCGCCGCCTGGTCCACCAGGGAATTGACCTTGAGCCAGATGGCGGCGGGACGCCCGGCCTGCGCCTGGGCGATCTCCTCCTCGATCAGCTTCAGGAGCGCCAGGCGCACGCCATAGGGCGAAATCGCGATGCGATGCAGCCGCTCGGGCGCGGCATAGCCGGTCATGAAATTGAACAGGCAGGCGGCATCGTGGCCGAAATCGGGGTCGGCGGTGAAGAAGGAAAGGTCGGTATAGATCTTGGCGGTGACCGGATGATAGTTGCCGGTGCCGAAATGCACGTAGGAGCGCAGGCCGCCGCTTTCGCGCCGCACCACCAGCGCCACCTTGGCATGGGTCTTAAGCTCGATGAAGCCATAGACCACCTGGACGCCGGCGCGTTCCAGATCGCGGGCCCATTTGATATTGGCGGCCTCGTCGAACCGGGCCTTCAGCTCCACCAGCGCCGTCACCGACTTGCCGGCTTCCGCCGCCTCGATCAGCGCCTTGACGATCGGACTGTCATCGGAGGTGCGATAGAGCGTCTGCTTGATCGCCACCACATTGGGATCGCGCGCCGCCTGGCGCACGAACTGCACCACCACGTCGAAACTTTCATAGGGATGGTGGACGATGATGTCCTTCTGGCGGATGGCGGCGAAGCAGTCGCCGCCCATGTCGCGGATGCGCTC
>CALCYJ010000230.1 GCA_937905845.1 uncultured Rhodospirillales bacterium | reverse complement strand
GCTGAGCGAGGCCGAGGAGATGATCCGGGAGATCCGCGCCTTTCCCGTTCTCGATGGCGCGCGCGGCCGGCACAGGGGCGATGTCGCAGCCTTGGCCGACGCCATCGTGCGCCTCGCGGCCCTGGCATTGGACCTTGGCGGCGAGGTGAGCGAAATCGATATCAATCCGCTCTTCGTCCTGCCGGCCGGGCAGGGGGTGAAGGCCGGCGATGCCCTGATCACATTGCGCCGGCCGGGACAGGGAAGCTGAACTCCATGAGCGAATTTACCGCCTTCAGGCTTTATCCCGGCGAAAGCAACAAGCCGCAAGGGCGCCTGGTGCGTCTGACGCCCGAGGATCTGTCGCCTGGAAACGTCCTCGTCCGCACCGCCTTCGCCAGCGTGAATTACAAGGACGCGCTCGCGGCGCACGGCATCAACCGCATCATCCGCACACTGCCGCGCATCGGCGGCATCGATCTCGTCGGCCATGTCGCGGCCTCCGCCGATCCGCGCCTGCGCGAGGGCGATGCGGTGATCGTGCAGGGCTCCGGCGTCGGCGTCGATCACGACGGCGGCTATGCCGATTATGCCCGCGTTCCCGGCGACTGGGTTCTGCCGCTGCCCGCAGGGCTCGATCTGCGCGAGGCGGCTTTCATCGGCGTCGCCGGCTATACCGCGGCACTTTCCATCGACCTCATGGCGCTGAACGGCCTCGCGCCGGAACGTGGCAAAGTGGTGGTGAACGGGGCCACCGGCGGCGTCGCCAGCCTCGCCATCGACATGCTGGCGGCGCAGGGCTACGAGGTCAGCGCCATCACCGGCAAACCCGCGGCGCACGATTACCTCAAGGCGCTCGGTGCCCGCGAGATCCTGGGGCGTGAGGTCGCAGGCGGCGAGGCGCGGCCGCTGGAAGCGGCGCGCTGGGCCGGCGCGGTCGATTCGGTCGGCGGCGAGGCGCTGGCCTGGCTGACCCGCACCATGCAGCCCGAAGGCGTCATCGCCGCTTTCGGCAATGTCGGCGGCGCGGTGCTGGAGACGACGGTCCTTCCCTTCATCCTGCGCGGGGTGCGGCTGATCGGCGTCAATGCCAATAGCCCGATGCCGCTGCGGCGCCGGATCTGGGATCGCCTGGCGTCCGATCTCAAGCCGCGGCATCTCGAAACCGTCGGCCGGACGATCGGGCTTGCGGACCTGCCGGAAGCCTTCCAGCGCCTGCTCGACGCGAGGGTGCAGGGGCGCCTGATCGTCGATCTCGCCCTGCGTCACAATCTGCCGTGAGGGCGAATTTAAGAAAGCGGATTAATTTCTCGGATAAAATCTTTTTAAAATAACGGATTGGACGATTTTTCGGCCCTGATAAATCAAGAGACGCATGTGCCCCTCCCGGCCGCTGCCCGCGCCGGGGATAAGGTCCGCCGGGGCGATTTGCCACAGGCCGAGGCGGCGCCACTGTTCCTTTCCTCCTTGAACTCGTGCGGTCGAGGGGCTATGCCGGCCAGGGACCGGACAGCCGGACCGGACAGCCGGACCGGACAGCCGGACCGGACAGCCGGACCGGACGGCAGGGTCAAGGACGAGGGAGAACCGACCGCCCATGAACAAAGTCGAGCTTCGCGCGGCATCCTCGCTTGCAGCGGTATTTTCCGCCCGCCTGCTCGGCCTGTTCATGATCTATCCCGTCTTCGCCGCCTACGCCGGGCATCTTCGGGACTCGACCCCGCTTCTGATCGGCCTCAGCCTCGGCGCCTATGGCCTGACCCAGGGGCTGCTCCAGCTTCCCTTCGGGCTGCTGTCCGACCGTATCGGGCGCAAGCAGGTCATTGTCGGCGGCCTCATCCTGTTTGCGATCGGCAGCGCGGTGGCGGCGGCCTCGACCTCGATTACCGGCGTGCTGCTCGGCCGCTTGCTCCAGGGCACCGGGGCGATCGGCTCCACCGTCCTGGCGCTGGTGGCCGATCTCACCAGCGAGGAAAGCCGCACCAAG
>CALCYJ010000229.1 GCA_937905845.1 uncultured Rhodospirillales bacterium | reverse complement strand
CCGCGAGCAAGCTCGACGGCCTGCTCGCCGCCGACGCCCGCGACGGCGCCCTGTCCCATCTCGGCGGCGAGGTGACCTTTCCGCACGGCCTTCCGCCGCGCCGTGGTCTTGCCCGCCCCGGGCGGTCCGATGATCACATACACGGGCTGTTCATAGAGATAGCCGCGCCTGCCGCTGGCCCGGCGCAACAGCGACAGCGCCTGCGTGAGCTTGCCGGAAAGGGCCGCCCGTTCGGCCGCGCTCAGCGCGTCGGTCTCGCTCGCTCCCCCCGGTTTCGCGACGCCGGCGACGAGCGTATCGTCCTTTTTCCGGCGGCGGCGGTCGGCCCAGTAATTGGCGCCAAACCAGACCACGAGCAGAAACACGACGATGGCGGCGCGCACAGGGATTCCGGCCAGCGCGGCGATCAAGGGTCCGAAGAACCAGACCAGCAGCGCGAGGATCGCCACGCCGATAAAACTCAAGGTCCATCGGGAGCGGAGCAGGTCGCGGACGAATGTCATGGGCCGGTCTCAGTTCTGAACGGAGTGCTGAAGCACGATTTCGATGCGGCGGTTCTCCGCCCGCCCGGCGGCCGTGGCATTGGAGGCCACCGGGTCGGCGTCGCCCAGCCCCTTGGCGCTCAGCCGGCTCTGATCGCCGATCGAGCGGTCGAGAATGGCGGCGGCCGATCTGGCGCGCGCGGTGGACAGCGTGAAGTTGGAGGGGAATTGCAGGGTATGGATCGGCCGGTTGTCGGTATAGCCGGTGATCGTAACGAGGCCCTTTTCGCGGGTGAGCGCCGCGCCGATCTTGCCCAGCAGCGGGATCGCGCCCGATTCGACGTCGGCACGGCCGGAGGCGAAGAGGCCCTGATTGTTGATGCGGATGACGGGGGCGCTGATCGTGCCGAGCACGCTGACCTTGCGCGCGGCGATTTCCGGCGCCAGGAAGGCTCGCAGCCGATCGAGGATCGTCGGCTCCGGCGCCACCGGCTCGGCGGGAGCAACGACCGGGGCGGCGCGCACGATCTTCGGCATCTGGGCCGGCGCCGCCGCCGCCGCCGCCTGGAACACCGCGTCCGAGCCGCCGCTCAGATCGAAACGGAACGTCGCATAGGCCAGGGAGAGGATCGCCAGCGCAGCGGCGCCGACGACCCAGGCCGGCACGCGGAAGCGGCGCGGCCGGTAGGGGGCATCGACGCCGGCCCAGCGCACCGACAGGCCGGCCTCGGGGGCGGCGTCGACGCGGCGGATCAGGGCGTAGAGATCCTCGCGCAGATGGTCGATTTCGGCCGGGCCGCGCGGCGACAGGCGATAGCGGCCCATATAGCCGAGCGAGAGGCAGAAATACATCAGCTCCAGCGCCGGCAGAAACGAGCCGGGAGTCTTCTTGAGTTGATCGAGCAGATCGAAGAAGCGCTCGCCGCTGCGCACCTCCTGGTGAAAGGTGGAGACGAGCGACTGCGCGGCCCATCCGCTCTGGCTGCCCCAGGGTGTCGCCAGCACCACGTCATCGAGGCTCGCGCACAGCGCATAATGCGCGGGCCGAAGCTGCTCCATCGGCACGAGGGCGTCGCGCGCGACCTGCTCGAACCGGCGCAATTCATGCGTCGCCCGCGCCCGCAAATTGCCGCCGTCCGGCTGGTTCACCGTGTTGCGCAGCCGGGCCAGCAATTGCAGGAGCGGCGCGGCCGCATTCAGCAGGGCCGAGCCGCCCATCGCGATCTGCCCCGAAAAGGCGGCCGGCGGTGCGGCGGCGGGCCGTGCAACCTGCGTGGCTTCGCCCTCCGCAGCCTCGGGCTTGGGCGCGGCCGGCCGCGCGCCTTGCAGCGGGCGGATGATCGTGCGGTCGCTGTCGTCGGGTTCCGCGAAGGGATTATCGCCCATCCTGCCATTCTCCAGAGCGGGTCAGTTCTGACCCCGTATGGCCCATAATTCCAGGCGCAGGCCCGGAAACTCGCCCGAGACGTGGATCGCGAATCCGCCGGAGGTCTGCATCTGCTGCCAGTGCGGCGATTGGCGATCGAGTTCGAAATAGGTCGCGCCGGCATAGAAGGGGATCTGCCGCGGTGCGACCGGCAGCGGGCGGATCGCGATGCCGGGCAGCGCGACATTGACCAGTTCGCGGATATGTTCGACGGCGCCGATCTTTGCCTGCGCCGGGAACAGGCGGCGGACCGTCTCCGCCGGCACGTCCGCCTGAACGCTCAGAACAAAGCTCGATGCCTGCAACACGCTGCGGTCGATAATCGAGCCGACATAGACGTCGTGCCGCCGCTTTTGCAGCGGGATCGCCACGGCATTCGTCTCCAGCACCGCCGAGAGGCTGCGCCGCAGATCGGCCAGGACCGGCGCGAAACTGCGTTGAAGATCCTCGTGCCGATAGCCGGGATAGGCATTCGGCCGCCGCGTCGTATCGGTGAAGGTCGCAAGCTCGGCCGCCATTTCCACGAAGGCGGAATAGAGCGTTTCGGGATGAATGGTTCCCGGATCCGCCCAATGCCGCAGCAGCGCCTGCCAGCGGTTGACCGCCTGGAGCAGCATGAAATCCGCCACCTCGGCGACACCGCGCGTGCCCGGCGCATTGAGGCGCGCGGCCAGCGCCTCGCCGCGCTGATGCAGCATGCCGGCGAATTCGGTGATCAGCCCGGCCAGGCGCGGCACCGCGGCGCAGACGAGGGTCGGCGGCATCCAGCTTTCGTCCAGCGTGACATTCCGGTCCGACGACACTTCGGCGATGCGCGCCAGCGGAATGCAGAGATAGCCGGCCCGATCCTCACTATCGAGGAGATAGCGCAGTTTGAGGCGCGCAACCAGGATCTCGCTCGGCTGCGGCGAGCCCGACTGCGTGTCGTAGGCCTCGAAGCCGCGCGCGCGATAGCGTCCCTCGGCACTGGTTTCGTCGGCCGCGATTTCCAGCGCGCCGGGCTGCCGGATCGGCAAGGCGAGATGGACCAGGGTCGCACGCGTATTCTCCGGCACGTCGAGCGGCGCGGGATGGTCGGTCTCGTTCGGCAGCGCGAACGGCGTGCCGTCCTCGAAGATGCCGGCGCCCGAGGCCAGCGCCAGCCGGCCGCTGCCGAGCAGATCGCGATTGATGGTGCATTCCGTCAGGCCCCAGGGATGCGGCCGCAGGGCCGCCACCCGCTGGCGCACGAGACCCTCCAGCCAGCGGTCCTGCTGCTGGAAATGCTGCGAGCGGAGAAACATCCCCTCCTGCCAGACGACGCGGTTGGTCCAGCTCATGATGTCTCCCGCCTTCCACCGGGCGCCGTCTGTCCGGCGCCGCGGTTCTCTTTGCTGATGTCGCGCAGGGCCTGCTCGTAGGCGCGGGCGAAAGCCTTGCCGAAGGCGCTGTCGAAATCATCGGAAAGCGCCTGTGTCGTCGCCGCGTAATGCTTTTCGTAGAGATCGAAGGCACGCGCCTTGCGCTGCGTCGGCACGACGGACAGGCCGCCGCTCTGCTCGGCCTCGGCGCGGAAATGCGCGGGGTCGCATTGCTCCAGCAGCGCGCGCACCGCCGTCTGCATGGCGGCGATCGAGGCCATCTCGTGCAGCCGCATGTCGGTCAGCGCCTCGTCGATCGCCTGATCGGCGGCCATGTCGGTACGTCGCCCGATGCCCAGAAGCGCCGCCAGCGCATCGTCGTCGTCGGCGGAGAATTTGAGCGGATTGTTGCCGCGGGCGCGGATCATCGTCTGCTCGATGCGGAATTCGCCCTTGATCGAAGCGCGCGCGATCAGGGCGTGCCGGATGCCGGAAACCGTCGCGCGGAAGGCGGCGCCGAGCGCGCGCATCAAGGCTTCGCCATCGGGGGGCGCCGAAGCCTTGAGGCCTGCGCCCTCGAAGAAGGCCTGGAGCAGTCCGGGCTGGGCGGCCGCGGGTTCGGCGGGCGCAAAGGGCGGCGGGCGTACCGGCGCGGCTTCAGCGGGCGCTGGCGGCGGCGCCGGCGGCCTGGCGGGTTCGAGATCCCAGTCTTCGGGCAGCGGATCGGCTGAAACCGGCGGCGGGCGAAAGGAATCCGTGAAGGAGGCGGAATGATCCGGCGTCGCCGCGGCGCCGAACGGCGCATCCTCCTCGGCGGGCGCCAAAGGATCGAACCGGTCGGGCAGGGCGATCGATGCCGAACGGTCGAATCCTCCCGCGGCCGGCGTTTCGCCGAAGGGGTGGCCCGGCGCGGGCGCGGGCGAAAAGGGGTCGGGGGCCAAGGGGTCGGCGGCAAAGGGATTGTCGAAGGCCGATGCGGGCGAAACGGCGCCGCGCCGGCTCTCTTGGATCGCCGGCTGCTCGGCGATGCGGACCTCGATTTCGTAGGCCCCGAGCCTCAGCCGGTCGCGGTCGCGCAGCGGCCGGATTTCGCCATTGCCGACCGGGCCGGATTCGCGGTTCAGGAAGGTGCCGTTGGTGCTGGTGTCGGCCAGCGCCCATTCGCCCTTGCGATAGCCGATCACGCAATGCCGCTTGGACAGAACCTTTTCGGGATCCTGCAGCACCCAATCGTTGTCCGCGCCCCGTCCGATGCGGAATTCGCCGCCGGTAACGGATTTGGTCTCCGGCGGCACACCGTCGGGACAGCGCAAGACGGTTAGGGTAAGGCTCATCGAGACCCCTGGGCTACGCGCCCGGATCCACCGGCAGCGATGTCCCGGGCCGATAGAAGGAAGCGCTTGAGCCGATCGTTCTGCAAGCGAGGGTCGCCGCGCGCGCCGGCCAAGGTTACTGCGCCGGCGACGGCAACGCCAACAAGTTCTGGCGGCGGCGGGATCGGCGCCGGGGCCTCGGGCGGCGCCATGCTGTCTCCGCTCCAGAAGGCCGCCGCCGCCGCCCAGGCTTCCGCCGTTTGAAAGCCGATGGCGCGGGCCTGCCCGATGGCCTGCCGGCGCACGTCCTCGTCCTGCTGGCGCACCCAATTCTCCGTGGTCTCCAGCGCCTTGAGGTCCGCCTCGCGTCCGGGCGTTCCGGCGTCCGCCGGTGCCAGGCGCGTGCACATGCAGGCCCACCACACCGCCTCGCGCTTGGGCAGCGCATGGGCGAACAGCCGCACCGCCTCCGCCAGAAATCCGTTGCTCTCCAGCGCCTCGATTGCCGCCGCGGCGTCGGCGGCCTCGGCGATGGCCGCCAGCGCTTCCGGCGAAAGCTGGCAGCGGGAGACCAGTTGATCGAGCGGGGCCTGAGCGATCTTGTTCATCTGCCGCCGCCTCAATTGATCATGATCAGCGCGCCATTGATCATCATCTGGCCGCCCGAAGTGATCTGGACGTCGGCATCGCCTTGAACCTGGATGGCCGGCGCGCCGGCCTTGATCAGCGCCGTGCCGGTGAGCGTGATCATCGGCGCGGAGAGCGTGATGCCTTCCGGCGTGATCTTGATGCTGCTGGGGCCGACGGTCAGCGAAATCGATTGCAGGGCCTCGCGCGAAATCTGCCCCGCTTCGGCGTTCAGATCGTCGTTGCCGAGCGTCAGCTTGACCGAGCGGTTGCCCTGATCGAGCGTCAGCGCGTCGTTGCCCTGCTGGATGGTGACGGTGCGGTTGCCGGTGATGGTTTCGGTCTGTTTGCCGCCGATGGTAAGGGTCTCGTCGTTCTCGATCTCGATCTTGTGGTCCCGCTCGGCGTGCAGGAAGACCTGTTCGGAACCCTTGGTGTCGTCGAAACTATATTCGTTGAAATTCGCGGTTCCGCCGTCCTTGGTCGAGCGGGTCCGCCATCCGGTCTTGTTCTTCTCGCTGGCGCTGAATACCGGCGCATTCTCGGAATTATAGAGCGCGCCCACGGCCACCGGCCGGTTGGCGTCGCCCTCGAGAAAGGCGATCCCCACCTCCATGCCGACGCGGGGAACGAACTGGACGCCCCAGTTGTTGCCGGCCCAAGGTTGCAGCACGCGCACCCAGATCGTGTTCTCGGCCTTGATGTCGCCTTGGCTGTCCCAGGGAAATTCGACCTGGATCCGGCCGAGCTTGTCGGTGAAGATTTCCTCGCCCGTGGGCCCGATGACCTTCGCACTGAAAACGCCCGCCATCACCGGCCGCGGGACGCTTAGCTGTTCCCGCCACGGCTTGTCCGCGGGGAAGGCCACGCATTGCGTCTCCAGGCTGGGCGCGCTCCGGCTTTGCTTGGGATCGGAAACCCTGAGCGTCAGCGACTGCACGACGAAAGGGGCCGCGGCCGTGTTCGCGATCTTGTTTTCGAGGGAGAATTTGCCGCCGGCATAAAGTTGAGGGGCGCGTCCCGATCCGGCGTAAAGCAGGGCGGCGGCCTCCGCGCCTTCGATCCGCTGCTTGCTATGCGCGCGGACGCTGGTGGCGTCGGTGCCAAGGCCGGGCCAGCCGTAAAAGGTGCGCTGGGCCTTGGCGCTTGCCGTCAGCACGGAATCGACCTGGCCCTGGATCGTTCCCGGCGCCAGCGCCACCGTTTCCGGGTTGTAATCGTCGAGCCGCACGGTTCCAAGCGCCGTAGTGTCATCGCGCGACCAGGTGTCGAGACCAGCACTGCCGGATTGTTTCGCGACGAAATCGACCGTCGCCGGCGCGGTTTCGCGAAACGCCGTATTGCCGTCGGCGATGACCAGATTGCAGCCGCTATCGTCGGTTTCGAAGAAATAGAACAGGCCGTTTTCCTCGATGATCCGCTGGAAGAAATCGAAATAGGATTCGTTGTACTGGATGACATAGGGCAGCGCCGCGTAACTCTCGGTCGTGCGCAGGACCGGCGTCACCTCGAAGAGCGAAAGCACCTGCTTGACGATGTCGATCGCCGATTTCGAATTATAGATGCGGCAGGCGCGCGTCTGGGTCAGGAACCACAATTTGGGGACGATCGTCAGGCGGCATTGCCAGAATTGGCGGTTGGCCGAGCTTTCCTGCGACAGGCCGGCGACGATGCCCTTGATCTGGCGGACGGCGCCGGTCCCGGGCGTTCCGATCAGGATCGTTACCGGGGCATCGAGGGCCGTGCCCGCGTCGATTGGTTCCTTGCCGCCTTCGAGCGTCAGTTCGTAGCGGAAGGGATGGCTGAGGCGTTCCGCGCCCGCGAGCGCGGTTGCAGAAAACGAGTTCGTATCGAACGGGCAGGTCAAATTCAGCAAGTCGGTCGTCTGCGGCATGCCCACGCCCCATCGGACCGCGGAGGCAACACCAGGCGCCTCGACGGCGGTCCGCTCCCCGCCATTAAAGCATCTTAGCGTCTACTTGACGCGGAAAATGCTCTTAGCTTGTTGTTTTTACACAATTTCCTCTCGGAAAAGTTAAGATTCTGTTCCGAGACTCGAACGCTCCGGCGCGACCGCGGACGCCGCCCGCCGCTCTGCCGGGACGAGAGGCGGCCAAATCGGTCGATCCGCAGGTTTCAGGCGGCGAACCGGCCAAGCCGGCGGCCTGGCCAGGGGCGACGCCTGAAACCTGCGGAGGACACGCGCCATCAGCTCAGTTTGTTGGTCTTCATGTCGTAGGTGACGGCGTTCGGCTTGACGTCGGCCTTGTCGCTGATCGACTGCGCCTTGTATTCCACCTTGGAGAAGTTCAGCGACATCGAGATGCTCGGGCGATCGCCGCCGGAGCTGATGGAGAAGCCGGACAGGGTCGTGTCGCTGAGGGTCAGGATGAGATAGGTATCGACCCCGCCGCTCGCGCCCTTGCCCTGCTGGGTGAAACTGACCACCACCGTCTTGTCGGGAGAGCCTGTCAGGGCCTCCTTGAAGAGATCGGCGGTCGCCTTCATGTAATCGAGCGTCACGGTGATTTCGCTCACCGAGGCCTCGCTCGTCACGCGCGTCTCGCTCCCTTGCGCTGCCGAACCGATGCCGCGGCCGACGCCGAACTGAAGCGAGTTCAGTTCGATCTGGTCCTTGAAGCCGTCGGTTTCCACCGGCCCTTTGACCGCGTTGTTATTCCAATTCATATAAATCGCCATCGCTCTCCTCCTTGTGCGTCCTTGTGCGCAGTATGGCTGCGGTCAACTCACGGTGTAACGGAACGTGCTCTCCTCGGTCATGCCGACGGAGATTTTGCTCACGCCTTTGCCCTCGGCCATGCGGGCCAGAATCTCGGCCGACAGTTCCGGCAGCAAGGTGCGTGACAGGATGTTCTCGATATTGCGGGCACCCGATGCCGATTCGCGACAGCGCGCGGCAATCGTGTCGATCAGGGCAGGCTCATAATCGAAATCGGCCTTGTAGGCATCGCGCACGCGATTGCGAATGCGATCGAGCTGTAGCTCGACGATCTTGCGGACGATGTCGTCGGACAGCGGAAAATAGGGCACGAGCGCCACGCGGCCGAGGAAGGCCGGCTTGAAATATTTCATCAGTTCCGGGCGCAGCGCCTCGGCCAGCGCCGCCGCATCCGGCGCCTTGTCCGGATCGGCGAAGAGGCGCTCGATCAGGGCCGTTCCGGCATTGGACGTCATGATGATGACGGTATTCTTGAAATCGATGTCGCGGCCTTCGCCGTCCTTCATGTTGCCCTTGTCGAACACCTGGAAGAACACGTCCTGGACGCCCGGATGTGCCTTCTCCATCTCGTCGAGCAGGATGACGGAATAGGGGCGGCGGCGCACCGCTTCGGTCAGGATCCCGCCTTCGCCATAGCCGACATAGCCCGGCGGGCTGCCCATCAGCAGCGAAACCTTATGCTCCTCCTTGAATTCGGTCATGTTGATGGTGGTGAGATTCTGCTCGCCGCCATACAGAAGATCGGCCAGCGTCAGCGCCGTCTCGGTCTTGCCGGTGCCCGAGGTGCCGACCATCAGGAAAACGCCGATCGGCTTGCGTGGATCGGTCAGCCGCGCGCGCGAGGTGCGGATCGCCTGGGCCACGGCTTCGAGCGCATGCGGTTGCCCCTTGATGCGCTTTTCCATCGCTGATTTGAGATTGAGCACCGTATTGATCTCGTCGGACTGCATCCGCCCGGCCGGGATGCCGGTCCAGCTCTCGACGATCTCGGCCACGGCCTGCGCATCGACGACCGGAAAGATCAGCGGCGCTTCCCCCTGGACGGAGCGAAGCTTCGCGCTCGTCTCCATCAACTGGGTCCGCAGATCCGCCTTGTCCTCTTTATCGTCCGGATCCTCGATGCGTCCGCGCAGTTCGGCGATCCGGCCGGCCAGCCCCTTCTCCTCGGCGAACCGCGTTTCGAGCGCCACCAGCTCGCCTTCCGCCGCCGCGCGCAGGGCGACGAGTTCCGCATTGCGGGCCGCGTGATCGCCGCCGGACGCCATTTCGCGGTCGAGAATACCGATCTCGGTATCGATGAGTTCGATGCGGCGCCGGCGATCCTCGATCGGCGCGGGGACCGCCGCCTGGCTCATGCCGACCCGCGCGCAGGCGGTGTCGATCAGGCTGATGGCCTTGTCGGGCAATTGCCGGCTGGGAATGAAGCGCGCGGAGAGCCGCACCGCCTCCGACACCGCTTCATCCAGAATGCGGATCTTGTGATGCGCCTCGAGCGTGCCGACCAGGCCGCGGATCATGGCGATGGCCATGGGCTCGGAGGGCTCCTCCACCTTCACGACCTGAAAGCGGCGGGTGAGGGCGGCATCCTTCTCGAAATACTTCTTGTATTCGGCCCAGGTCGTGGCCGCGATCGTCCGCAACTCGCCGCGCGCAAGCGCGGGCTTCAGCAGGTTGGCGGCATCGTTCTGCCCGGCCTGGCCGCCGGCGCCGATCAGCGTATGCGCCTCGTCGATGAAAATGATGATCGGCTTGGGGCTGGCCTTCACCTCGTCGATGACCGACTTGAGCCGGTTTTCGAACTCCCCCTTCATCGCCGCGCCGGCTTGCAGCAGGGCGAGGTCGAGGGTGCGCAGCGTGACGTCCTTCAGCGCCTCCGGCACGTCGCCCTGCGCGATCTTGAGCGCCAGGCCCTCGGCCACCGCCGTCTTGCCCACGCCGGCCTCGCCGGTGAGGATCGGGTTGTTCTGGCGCCGGCGGGTCAGGATATCGATGACCTGGCGGATTTCGGTGTCGCGGCCGAGGATCGGATCGATCTTGCCGCCCCTGGCGCGGGCGGTCAGGTCATAGGTGAATTGATCGAGCGCGGCCGAGCCTGCGGGGCGCGCCGGGCTTTCGCCCGAAACCGGCGGCGCGGCGTCGGCGGCGGCCGGCGTCGTCTGCGCCTCGCCCGTCTGGGCAGTGATCGTCAGAAGATCGCGGTGCAGCGTCTCGGGCTGGATCTTGGCGAGCTGGCCCGAGGCCTCGCGCGCACGGCGCGACAACGTCTCGTCGCTGAGCAGCGCCAGCAGAAGATGGCCCGAGCGCAGCCGGGCGAGCCCGTGCTCGATGCTGGCGATCAGCCAGGCCTGCTTGCCCAGATCGACGATGTCGGGCGAGAGGGCGGGGGCGCGCGAATTGCCGGTTTTCATCCGGTCGAGCGCGCGGTTGAGATCGGCCATAAACCGGCCCTGGTCGATCTCGTAATGGCGAAGAACCGCGGCGAAATCCGTATCCGCGCCCTCGGCCAGCTTGATCAGCCAATGTTCGATTTCGACATTGTAATGGGTTCGGGACAAGGTAAGCCCCGCCGCGGCTTCGAGCGCGCGACGGCAACAATCATCCAGTCGCCCGATCAGCGATCTCAGGTCTATTGCGACCACGCTCTGTCCACCCCCCAAACGAGACGCCCGGCCCCGCGGCGTCGACTGCCGTTGCGCAGGGGATGATTGCCCTGCGCCCGAACGACTGCCGATTATTCTAATCAATCAAATATAAAACCTTAACCGACCAGCCGATAAACTGTCTAGTGCGCAGGGCGCGGATCTCGTGATAATTGTCGCGGGGTAAGGTTCGGGAGAGGCTGGGGGCAGGGCCATGGCGGTCGACGGTCTGGAAATCGAAGGTCTTCTGGCGCCGATTCCGGGGGAGGCGCCGGCCGGCGCCGATCTCCGCGCCGATTATTCACCGACGTCGCTCTATTTCCGGCTGCGGGACGCCAGAGCCGATGCGCGCGCGGCCGAGCGGGCGGCCGATGCCGATCCGGACGCCGAAACCGGTCTGGCGGACGGATGGCGCCAGGTGCGGGCGCTGGCGGCCAGCGCTTTGGCCGAACAGAGCAAGGATCTTGAAATCGCGGCGTGGCTGACCGAGGCCCTGGTGCGATCGCACGGGCTGGCGGGCCTGGCGTTCGGCGCGGAGCTTCTGTGCGCCCTGGCCGACCGCTACTGGGCGGAGGTTTTTCCGCGGCCCGACGAGGACGGCCTGGTCACGCGGCTTGCGCCGATCACTGGCCTCAATGGCGAGGGCGGCGATGGCACCTTGATGCAGCCGCTGCGCAAGCTGCCGCTGTTTCCCGCCCTGGACGGCGGCAGCATCCGGCTCTTTCAGTTCGAGCAGTCGGCCGAACTGGCGACCCTGGCCGATTCCAAGCGCGCCGAGTCGCGCGTGAAGGCGGGCGTGAAACCCTTCGAGCAGGCCGAATCCGAGGCGCGCGCGGCGGGGGCGGCCCATTTCGCCGCCCTGCGCGCGCAGGCCCGGGCGGCGCTTAGCGCATGGCAGGCGATGGGCGAGGCGCTGGACCGGCTCGCCGGCCCGGACAGCCCGCCGAGCGGCCGCGTGCGCGAAATCCTGGCGCGCGTCGTCGAAATCGCCGTCCGGTACGCACCGCCGGAACAGATCGAGGGCGAGGGGGCCGCCGCCGCGGGTGACGGCAGCGCCGACGCCGGGCAATCGTCTGGCCCCGGCGGCCCGCGCAAGGTCGCAACCCGCGAGGATGCCTTGCGGACGCTGGCGGAACTGGCCGATTTTTTCCGCCGCACCGAACCGCATTCGCCGCTGTCCTACACGATCGACGAAGCCATCCGGCGGGCGCGGCTCACCTGGCCCGAATTGCTGGCGGAAGTGGTCAGCGACGATGGTGTGCGGCGCAACATCCTGTTTGGGCTCGGCATCAAGCCGTAACGCTCGCAGGTGCGGTAACTATCCCGCTTACAACCTGATTGACCGCACCCTGGGGGCGGCATAACCTTCACGGCGTATAGGGAGTGGCTCGGGCTGTACTGCCGGAAGGACGATCCTGTCCGGCACCGGTGCATGATGCGTTGTTCGAGCGCCGCCGGGGGGCTGCAACGAAAAATGCCGCGAAAATGCCGCAACTAAAAATTAAGCGTGACGATGATAGCTTTTGGCGGTCCGCGGCAAGTGGAGCGGACCAGCCGGTCATGGCACCGGAATTGGCCAACCCAATGGCCTGGCTGACGGGCACGAGGTAAACCGAATGAGCGACAGTAT
>CALCYJ010000228.1 GCA_937905845.1 uncultured Rhodospirillales bacterium | reverse complement strand
GCTGTGGGGCGAGGGCGGCGATGACCTCTTCGCCGGCTATGGCCGCTACCGGGCGGCGATCAGGCGGTGGTGGATCGGCGGGCGGGCGATGCGCGCCAAGGGCATTCTCGACCGGCCCGGGCTGCTGCGCGAGCCGCTCACCGGCTGGCGCGACGGCATCCTCGCCGCCGAGAGCCGGGCCGCCGATTTCGGCCGCAGCCGGTTGCAGGCGGCGCAGGCGGTCGATTGCGCCGACTGGCTGCCGCACGATCTGCTGCTCAAGCTCGACCGCTGCCTGATGGCGCACGGCGTCGAAGGCCGCACGCCGCTGCTCGATCCGGCGGTGGCCGAGGTGGCGCTCAGGCTGCCCGACCGGCTCAAGGTGCGGGACGGGCGCGGCAAGTATCTGCTGCGCCGCTGGCTGGCGCGGGCGCTGCCGCAGGCTGATCCCTTCGGGCGCAAGCGCGGCTTCACCGTGCCGGTCGGCCATTGGATCGCGGCCCGGGGCGAGGCGCTCTGGCCGCTGGTCGCGCGACAGGAGGGCGTCGCCCGGATCTGCCACGAGGAGGCGGTCCGGCGCGTCTTTTCCGCCGGCGGCAAGCATGAAGCCTTCGCCGCCTGGACGCTGCTGTTCTATGCGCTCTGGCATCAGCATCACATCCTGGGGCTGGCGGTCGCGGACGATGTCTTCGCGGCGCTCGAAACCCGTATCTGAGGTATTCGCAATGACCCGTGCAGAAGCTTTCCGTCCCGGCGATCCCGCCTCGGGCTTCGATCTCGTCATCGCCGGCGGCACGATCGTGTCGCACGACGGGATCGCGCCCGCCGATATCGGTGTGCGCGCGGGGCGTATCGCCGCCCTGGGCGCGCTGTCGAAGGCGCCGGCCGCGGAGCGGATCGATGCGACCGAGCTGCATGTCCTGCCGGGCGTGATCGATACCCAGGTGCATTTCCGCGAGCCCGGGCTCGAACACAAGGAGGATCTCGCCACCGGCACCGCGGCGGCGGCGCTGGGCGGCGTCACCACCGTTTTCGAGATGCCCAATACCAACCCCGCCACCGACAGCGCCGCCGCCATCGCCGACAAGTTCCGCCGCGCCTCGGGCCGCGTTCACGCCGATATCGCCTTCTTCGCCGGCGCCACCGGCGGCAATACGGCCGAGCTTGCCGCGCTCGAACGGCTGCCGGGGGTCGCCGGCATCAAGATCTTCATGGGATCCTCGACCGGCAGCCTGCTGGTCGAGGACGATGCGGCGCTGGAACGCATCCTGCGCCTGGGCCAGCGCCGCGTCGCCGTGCATGCCGAGGACGAGCCCAGGCTGCGTCAGCGCCGTCCCCTGGCCGAGGCGGGCGGCGGCCCGGCGAGCCATCCTTTGTGGCGGGATGAGGAAACCGCGCTGCTGGCGACGAAGCGGCTGCTGCATCTGGCGCGGCGCACCGGGCGGCGCGTGCATGTGCTGCATGTCACGACGGGAGACGAGATGGCGGTGCTGGCGGGCGCGCGCGATCTCGCCACCGTCGAGGTCACGCCGCAGCACCTGACGCTGGCCGCCCCCGAATGCTACGAGCGCCTCGGCACGCTCGCCCAGATGAACCCGCCGATCCGCGATAACCGCCACCGCGAGGCTTTGTGGGCGGCGCTCGCCGCCGGCATCGTCGATGTCATCGGCTCCGATCATGCGCCGCATACGCGCGAGGAAAAGGCCAAGCCCTATCCGGCGAGCCCCTCGGGCATGCCGGGGGTGCAGACGCTGCTTCCCCTCATGCTCGATCATGTCCATGCCGGCCGGCTCGGCCTGCCGCGCCTGATCGATCTGACGGCGGCCGGCCCGGCGCGGGTCTATGGCATCGCCGGCAAGGGACGCATCGCGGTCGGCTATGACGCCGACTTCGTCCTGGTCGATCTCAAGCGCCGCCAGCGCATCGAGGAAAGCTGGCTTGCGAGCCGCTGCGGCTGGTCGCCCTTCACCGGCATGGTGGTGACGGGCTGGCCGCTCGTAACCATCCTGCGCGGCGCGGCCACGATGCGCGAGGGCGAGCTGCTGGCGCCGATAGGCCAGCCGGTGCGCTTTCAGGAGACGATGCCCGGGCAGGTGGACGCTGGTTGAGGGCCTTCAGGCCTCGGTCAGCATGCCGGCGGCGATGAAGCCGCCGTCCACCGCCAGGATCTGGCCGTTGACATAGCTCGCTTGCGCCGAGGCGAGGAAGGCGACGGCGGCGGCGATCTCCTGCGTGCTGCCGTAGCGGCCGAGCGGGACCATGGCGGTATAGGTATCGCGGACCGCCTGCGTATGCATGGCGCGGGTGAGGTCGGTATCGACCGGCCCGGGCGCCACGGCATTGACGGTGATGCCGAGGGGGGCAAGCTCGATTGCCATCTGCTGGGTGAGCGCGATGACGCCGCCCTTCGACGTGCCATAGGCGGTGCGGCCGGCGCTGGCGCGCAGGCCGCTGATCGAGGCGATATTGACGATGCGGCCGCCGCCTTGGCGCACCATCAGCCGCGCCGCCGCCTGGCCGCAGAGGAAGGTGCCGGTCAGATTGACCGCCAGCACCCGCTGCCAATAATCGAGCGGCGTATCGAGGAACGGCTTGGTGCCGCCGATCCCGGCGTTGCTCACCAGGATATCGAGGCGGCCAAGGCGCGCCGCCGTCGCCGCCACCATCGCCGCCACCGCCGGCTCGTCGCTGACATCGGCCTGAAGGGCGATGGCCCGGCCGCCCGCGGCCGCAATTCCGGCGGCGGCGGCCTCGGCGGCCTCGGCGTTCATATCGGCCAGCGCCACGGCGCAGCCGTCGTGGGCGAGCCGTTCGGCGATCGCCTTGCCGATCCCGGCCCCGGCTCCGGTCACCAGGGCCACCCGCCCGGACCCGGCCGCCGCCCCGCGCGCCGCCCCTTCCTCGTCCCGCATGCTCGTCTCCCTGGACCTGCCGCCGCGGCGGTCTATGATGGCCGCCAGGCAAGATCATAGGGCGGCGTCGGGCCCCCTGTCGACCAGGCCGCCTGTCGATGTTCGGAGGATCTGATCATGACCAATGCCTGCATTGTCGGCTGGAGCCACAGCCGCTTCGGCAAGCTCGAGGGCGAGAGCGTGGAATCGCTGATCATAGAGGTGGCGAGCGGCGCCATCTGCGATGCCGGCGTCGCGCCGGCCGACATCGATGCCATCTTCGTCGGGACCTTCAATGCCGGCATGGATCGCCAGGAATTCATCTCCTCCCTGGTGCTGGGGGTCGATCCCTCCCTTCGCTTCAAGCCGGCAACGCGGGTCGAGAACGCCTGCGCCACCGGCAGCGCCGCCATCCATCAGGGGCTCGATGCCATTGCCGCGCGGCGGGCGCGCCTGGTGCTGGTGGTGGGCGTCGAGAAGATGACGGGGATCGGCACGGCGGAAGTCGGGCAATGCCTGATCAAGGCGAGCTATGTCGCCGAGGAGGGCCGGGAGCCCGCGGGCTTCGCCGGCGTGTTCGGCCGCATCGCCGAGCGCTATTTCCAGCGCTATGGCGACCAATCGGACGCGCTCGCCCATATCGCGGCCAAGAATCACCGCAACGGCAGCGTCAACCCGCTGGCCCATATGCAGAAGGACGTGGGCTATGCCTTTTGCCGCGAGGTGTCCGACAAGAACCCGATCGTCGCCGGGCCGCTGAAGCGCACCGATTGCTCGCTTGTCTCCGACGGCGCGGCGGCGCTGGTTCTGGCCGACACCGATACCGCGCTGACGCTGGGCAAGGCGGTGGCCTTCCGCGCCCGCGTCCAGGTCAACGATTTCCTGCCGCTCAGCCGGCGCGACATCATCGCCTTCGAAGGCCCGGCCGAGGCCTGGCGGCGGGCGCGCGAGGAGGCGAAGGTCGGCCTCGACGATTTGAGCTTCGTCGAGACGCACGATTGCTTCACCATCGCCGAGCTGATCGAATATGAGGCCATGGGCCTGACCGGGCCGGGCGAGGGGGCGCGCGCCATCCTCGAAGGCTGGGTGGCGAAGGACGGCAGGCTGCCGGTCAATCCCTCGGGCGGTCTCAAGTCGAAGGGCCATCCGATCGGCGCCACCGGCGTCTCCATGCATGTCATGGCCGCCACGCAGCTCACCGGCCGCGCCGGCGCCATGCAGGTGCCGGGCGCCGCCCTTGGCGGCGTCTTCAACATGGGGGGGGCGGCGGTCGCGAACTACGTCTCGATC
>CALCYJ010000227.1 GCA_937905845.1 uncultured Rhodospirillales bacterium | reverse complement strand
AGACCATCCGCGAGAAGCTGCCGGAAGGCTTCCAGCGCGCCGAATACCTGCTGGAGCACGGCATGCTCGACATGGTGGTGCATCGCCACCAGCTCCGCGACGTGCTGGTGCGCCTCACCGGTCTGCTCGGCAACCGCGAGCCGGCGGGCGAGAAGGCCGCGGCCGGTTCGGCCTTCGAGATCCCCCTGGCGGCAACCGAGGCGCTTTATGGCCCAGGCCCGGACGAAGCCGGCGAGGTCTGATCTCGTCCTGCAACGCCTGACGGCGCTGCATCCGAAACTGATCGACCTCTCGCTTGGACGCATCGAGCGGCTGCTGGAGCGCCTGGGCCGGCCCGATCTGCGCCTGCCGCCGGCGCTGCATATCGCCGGCACCAACGGCAAGGGCTCGCTCGCCGCCTATCTCCGCGCCATGCTGGAAGCGGCGGGATACCGGGTGCATGTCTATAGCTCGCCCCATCTCGTCGCCTTCAACGAACGCATCCGCCTGGCCGGCGCGATCATCGGCGACGAGGCGCTGGTGGCGGCGCTGGAGGCGGTGGAACGGCACAATGCCGGCGACCCGCTCACCTTCTTCGAGGCGACGACGGCCGCGGCCTTCCTCGCCTTCGCGCAAACGCCGGCCGACATCCTGGTGCTGGAGACCGGCCTTGGCGGCAGGCTCGATGCCACCAACGTTCTGGCGCGGCCCGAGCTTACCGCCATCACGCCGATCTCGCTCGATCATCAGGAATTCCTTGGGCACACGCTTGCCGCCATCGCCGCGGAGAAGGCCGGGATCCTGAAAGCCGGCGTGCCGGCCATCCTGGGGCCGCAGGAGCCGGAGGCGGCGGCGATCCTTACCGCCCGGGCGGCGGAACTTCAGGCGCCGCTGTTCCGCTGCGGCCCGGACTGGCAGGCCCGGGTCGAGGGCGGGCGGATGATCTGGCAGGGGGACGGCGTGACCCTCGATCTGCCGCAACCCGCCCTCCTCGGCCCACATCAGATCCTCAATGCCGGCACCGCCGTCGCCTGCGCCAGAAGGCTTCGCGCCGTCACCGTGCCAGAAGCGGCACTGAGCGAGGGATTGCTGTGGGTCGAATGGCCGGCCCGGCTGCAACGGCTCCGCCGCGGCCCGCTTGCCGACCGGCTGCCGCCCGGGGCCGAATTATGGCTCGACGGCGGCCATAATCCTTCCGCCGGCCACGCGCTCGCCGCTATGATCGCGCAATGGGCGGCGGAAGACCGGCGGCAGGGCGGCGAGCCCCGCCCGATCGCCTTTACCGTCGGTATGAAGGAAAACAAGGACCTGGCCGGCTTTCTCGCCCCGCTCGCGGCGGCCGCGCCGCTCGCAGCGGGCGTGGCATCCGCAGCGGCCGCGCCGCCCGCGGCGGTCGCACCGTCCCTTCAGGCGGTGGCGATCCCGGACGATGCGCATTGCCACCAGCCGGCGGCGATCGCGGCCATTGCGGCGGCACTGGGTTTCGCAGCCGAGCCGGCACCGGACCTGGCGGCCGCCATCGCCGCCCTGGCCGGCATGAACCACAGCCGTCCGCCCCGCATCCTCATCTGCGGCTCGCTCTATCTCGCCGGCCACGTGCTGGCGGACAATGGCTGAGAGTTTACCGGGGCTGAGAGTTTACCGGGGCTGAGAATTTACCGGGCCGCCCGTGGGGTCAGAGCGCGGATTGCAGCCATTCGACGATCTTGCCCTTGGGCACCGCGCCGACCTTGGTGGCGGCGACCTGGCCGTTCTTGAACAGCATCAGGGTCGGGATGCCGCGAACGCCGTAGCGGGTCGGCGTATTGGGATTCTCGTCGATATTGACCTTGGCGACGGTGACCTTGCCGCCCATTTCGGCGGCGATCTGCTCCAGCGCCGGCGCGATCTGCTTGCACGGGCCGCACCATTCCGCCCAGAAGTCGACCAGGACCGGGCCCGTCGCCTTGAGCACATCGGCGTCAAAGCTGGCGTCGGAGACTTTCGTGGTGGTCATGTCGCTTCCTTACCTGCCGGAGATCGGGGCCGCCCCTATTATTAAGGAATTGCCGCGCCCGCCGTCAAGGCGCTCGAAAGTCGGCCTGCCGCGATCCTTCCAGCAGTTGCGGCGCCGGCCGCCACAGGCTACAACCCGGGGTATGAGTGCGCCGCTCCAAGCCCTGTCGCCGCTCGATCTGACGCTGGCCGATCCGGACGCCACCGCCCGCTTCGCCGAGGTGGTGGCCGAGCTGGTCCGCCCCGGCGACGTGCTGGCGCTTTCGGGCGATCTCGGCGCCGGCAAGACCAGCTTCGCCCGCGCCCTGATCAACGCGATCTGCCGCGAGCCGGTGGAGGTGCCGAGCCCGACCTTCACCCTGGTGCAGAGCTACGAGACGCCCAAGGGCGTGCTCTGGCACTTCGACCTCTACCGCATCCGGCAGCCCGAGGAGGCTTACGAGCTTGGCATCGAGGAGGCTTTCGCCACCGGCATCAGCGTGATCGAATGGCCCGGCCGCCTGGGGCTGCTGCTGCCCGAGGGCGCGCTTCACCTCGATTTCGCGCAAGCGGCGGGATCGGACGCGCGGCGGGTCCGCGTCGGCGCCGACAGCGCCTTCGCCGAACGGCTGCCGGCCCTGGCCTCGGGCGTGGCGCGGATGACGGCGATGACACGTTTCCTCGATGAAGCCGGCTGGGGTGCGGCCGTCCGCCGTCCGCTGGCGGGCGATGCCTCGTTCCGCCGCTATTTCCGCCTGATGGGCGAAAGCGACACCGCGGTGCTGATGGATGCGCCGCCGCCTTTCGAGGATGTCCGGCCCTTCGTCGCGATCGCCGGCTGGCTCGGCGCGCAAGACTACAGCGCGCCGCGGGTGCGGGCGGCGGATAGTGCGGCGGGCTTTCTGCTGCTGGAGGATCTGGGCGATGGTCTCTACGGCCGGCTGCTCGCCTCCGGCCAGGATGCGAGCGCGCTCTATGGCGCGGCGGTCGATCTTCTCGCCGATCTCCACCGCCGCGCGCCTCCAGGCGGTCTCGACATGCAGGACGTGCCGCGGCTGCTCGACGAGCTGGCGCTCATTCCCGACTGGTACCTGCCGGCGCTGACCGGCCGCCCCTGCCCGGCGGCCGTGCGCGCGGAATATCAGGCGGCCTGGCAGGCGGCGCTGGCGGAACTTCCCCCCTTCTCCCCGGTTCTGGTGCTGCGGGATTATTTCGCCGACAATCTGCTCTGGCTGCCCGGCCGCAGCGGCCTTGCCCGGGTCGGGCTGCTCGATTTCCAGGATGCGATCCTGGGCCACCCCGCCTATGACCTGGTCTCGCTGCTGCACGATGCGCGGCGCGACCTGCCGCCCGCCCTCTGCGCCGATCTGCTGCAACGCTATATCGCGGCCAGCGGCGTCGAGGCGGAAGCCTTCCGCACCGCCTGCGCCCTGCTCGGCGCCCAGCGCAACGCCCGCATCGCCGGCCTGTGGCCGCGGCTATGGCGGCGCGATAACAAGCCGCAGTACCTGGCCTTCCTGCCGCGCACCTTCGCCCTGCTGGAGCGCGATCTCGCCCATCCGCGCCTCGCCCGCGTGCGCGCCTGGTTCGACCGCGAGATCCCGCCGGCGCTGCGCCGCCAGAAGCTGCCCGGGGCGCCCAGATGATCCCGCTGCCCTCGCGCGCCATGGTGCTCGCGGCCGGCCTTGGCCTGCGCCTGCGCCCGCTCACGCTCGACCGGCCGAAGGCACTGGTGGAGGTCGGCGGCCAGACCCTGATCGAGCGCACCCTCGACCGTCTCGCCGCCGACGGCATCAAGCTTGCGGTGGTCAATCTCCATTACAAGGGCACGCTGCTGCGCCGGGCGCTGGCGAGCCGCAAGGCGCCGCAGATCGTCTTCTCCGACGAGGCCGGCGCCCTGCTCGATACCGGCGGCGGCATTCTCAAGGCGCTACCTCAACTGGGCGACGAGCCGTTCTTCGCCGTCAATTGCGACATCGTCTGGCGCGATGCCCAGGAGAATTCGCTGCACCGCCTGGCCCAGGGCTTCGATCCGGGCGCGATGGACGCGCTGCTGCTCATGCAGCCGACGATCACCGCCATCGGCTATGACGGGATGGGAGATTTCAACCTCGACCCCCTGGGGCGGCTGACGCGGCGCGATCTGCGCGAAGTCGCACCTTTCGTCTTCACCGGCGTGCAGCTTCTCCACCCCCACCTGTTCGCGGGCGCGGCCCCTGGATGTTTCTCCCTCAACCGCCTTTACGACCAGGCGGCGACGGAGGGACGCTTGTTCGGCCTGGTGCACGAGGGCGACTGGATCGACGTCGGCACCCCGGCCGGATTGGCGGCAGCCGAGGCGCATCTCGCGCCGCGGCGGCGGGAATGAGCCAAGAGGCACCCAGCCTTTATACGATCGCCGCCGGCGTTCCCTTTGTCGATGCCCTGGCCTTAGGCCTGATCGCCCGCCACGGCGGTGATCCGCTGGGCTTGAGCCGCGTCACCGTCCTGCTGCCCAACCGGCGCGCCGGCCGCGCGCTGCGCGAAGCCTTCCTCAGGGTCAGCGGCGGCCGGCCGCTGCTGCTGCCGCAGATGCAGCCGCTCGGCGATATCGACGAGGAGGAGCTGACGCTCTCGGCCGAGAGCGGCCTCGAACTGCCGCCCGCCGTGACCGCGCTGCGCCGCCAGCTTCTCCTGACCCGCCTCGTCCTGCGCCGGCCCGACATCGGCGAGCCGGCGCAGGCGGCGCGGTTTGCCGCCGAACTCGCCCGCCTGCTCGACCAGGTGCAGATCGAGCGGCTCGATATCGCCGGCCTCGCTGGCCTGGTACCGGCGGAATTCGCCGCGCATTGGCAGATCACCCTCGAATTCCTCAGCCTGGTCACCGCCCATTGGCCGGCGATCCTGGCGGCCGAGGGCGCCATCGATCCGGCGGTCCGGCGCAACCTGCTGCTGGCGGCGCAGGCCGAGCGCTGGCGCGCGCGGCCGCCGGCCGATCCCATCTATGCCGCGGGCTCGACGGGGAGCATTCCCGCCGCCGCCGATCTTCTCGCCGTGGTCAGCCGCTTGCCGGCCGGCGCCGTCATTCTCCCGGGCTTCGACCGCGATATGGATGCGGCGAGCCTCAAAGCCCTCGACGCCGACCCGAGCCATCCCCAGTACGGCATGAATCAGCTTCTCCGCCATCTTGGCGCGACGCCCGAGATGGTCGCTCCCTGGCCGGCCGCGGGCTTTAGCCCCGCCAACCCGGCGCGCGTCGCTTTGTGGCGCGAGGCGCTGCGGCCGGCGGCGACCGCCGACGCCTGGGTCGGGGTGCGGGTTCCCCCTTCGGCGCTGGACGGTATGAGCCTGCTCGAAGCGCCCGGCGCCCGCGAGGAGGCGGCCGCCATCGCCCTGCTGCTGCGCCAGGCGCTGGAGACGCCCGGCCGCACCGCCGCGCTGGTGACCGCCGACCGCGCACTGGCCCGGCGGGTCGCGGTCGAGCTTGGCCGTTTCGGCGTCACGATCGATTCCTCCGCCGGCCGGCCGCTGGGCGAGACGCCGCCCGGCACCTTGCTGCGCCTGACCGCCGATCTCATCGCGAACGCCGCGGCGCCGGTGCCGCTGCTTGCCGCCCTCAAACATCCGCTCGCCGCCGGCACCATGAGCCGCGACGAGTTCCGCCGCCAGGTCCGCCGGCTGGAGCGCCGCATTCTGCGCGGGCCGCGGCCGGCGCCGGGCATGGCGGGCCTTGCCGCAGCGCTCCGCGCCGCGGGCGAGGAAGACGGGCTTGCCGCCTGGTTGCAGCCCCTTGAGGCGGCGGCCGAACCTTTCGCCCGGTTGATGGAAGGCGCGTTGGCCGAGCCCGCCGCCCTGCTCGAAGCCCATGTCGGCTTTACCGAGTGGCTTGCGACCGACGCGCTTGCCGGTCCGCGCCTGTGGGCGGGCGAAGCGGGGAGTGCCGCCGCCGACTTCATCCACGAGCTGGCCGAAGGGCTGCGCGATGCGCCGCCGATCGCGCCCACGGGCTGGCCAGCGCTGATGCAGGCGCTGATGGAGGAGCGCGTGGTGCGCGAGAGCTATGGCGCGCATCCACGGCTCGCCATCTGGGGGCCGCTGGAAGCCCGCCTGCAACAGGCGGATCTGCTGATCCTGGGCGGGCTCAACGAAGGATCCTGGCCACCCGACCCCGGCAGCGATCCCTGGATGAGCCGCCCCATGCGCGCCCGTTTCGGCCTGCCCGCGCCCGAGCGGCGCATCGGCCAGTCGGCGCATGATTTCCAACAGGCGACGGCGGCGCGCGACATCGTCCTGAGTCGCGCCGTCAAGCTCGAAGGCGCGCCGACCGTCGCCTCGCGCTGGCTGCTGCGCCTGGCCACGCTGCTGGACGGCGGCGGGGCGGGACAGGGTATGGCGATGGCGGCGCTCAAGCTCAAATCCGTCCTGGCCGGAGCGGCGGCGCTGGACAGACCCGATGCGGTCGCGCCCCTGCCGCCGCCGATGCCCTGCCCCCCCGTGGCCAGCCGGCCGCGCCGGCTCTCGGTGACGGAGATCGAGACCTGGATCCGCGATCCTTATGCCATCTACGCCCGCCGCGTGCTGCGGCTCGAACCGCTCGAACCGCTCGATGCCGATCCCGGCGCCGCCGAGCGCGGCAGCTTCATCCATGCCGCCCTCGATGGATTCGTGCGGAATTTCCCGGACGAACTGCCGGCGGCCGTGGCGGCGGCGCATTTGCAGGAACTGGGGCGCGTGGCGTTCGGCGATGCCTTGCGCCGGCCGGAGGTGCGCGCCTTCTGGTGGCCGCGCTTCCTGCGCATCATCGACTGGTTCCTGGATTTCGAGCGGGAACGCCGCGCCGCCGGCATCCGCCCGCTCGCTACCGAATGCCGCGGAAGCCTCGCCCTGCTCGCGCCCGGTGGTCCCTTCGAGCTGGTCGCCAAGGCCGACCGCATCGACCGGCTGGCCGACGGCACGCTCGCCATCCTCGATTACAAGACCGGACAGGTGCCGAGCGCCAAGCAGGTCAAAAGCGCGCTGGCGCCGCAACTGCCCCTTGAAGCGGCCATCGCCAAGGCCGGCGGCTTTGCGAGCGTGCCGGCCGGCCTTGTCTCCGCCCTCGATTACATCCGCCTGAGCGGCGGCGCCACGGCGGGCGCGGTCAGGCCGGTCGGGCAGGATGCCATGGCGCTTGCGGAAGCGGCGCTCGACGGGCTCGGCCGCCTGATCGAAACCTACGATCTTCCCGCCACCCCGTATCGTTCCCGGCTGCGGCCGAAGCTGCTGCGCCACTCGGGGGCCTACGACCATCTGGCGCGGGTCAAGGAATGGTCGGCCGGCGAGGACGAGGATGCTTCCGGCGAGGAGGAGGCGTCGTGAGCGCTTCGGAAACAGGCGTGGGCGAAGATGCCGGCGCGGGCGCGGATGCCGCCGCCCGGGCCGCCCTGCTGTCGCAACGCCAGGCCGCCGATCCGGAAGCCTCCGTCTGGGTGGCGGCCAATGCCGGCGCCGGCAAGACCCGGGTTCTGGTCGATCGGGTTCTGCGCCTGCTGCTGGCGGGGACCAGGCCCGAGGCGGTGCTCTGCCTCACCTTCACCAAGGCCGCCGCGGCCGAGATGGCCAACCGGCTCTATCGCGAGCTTGGCGCCTGGGCCATTGCCGATGACGGTGGGCTCTCCCAGCGCCTGCGCGCCTTGAGCGGCCGGGAGCCGGAAGCCTCCTCGCTCCCGGCGGCGCGCCAGCTCTTCGCCCGCCTCCTCGATGTGCCGGGCGGGCTCAGGATCCAGACCATCCATGCCTTCTGCCAGTCGCTGCTCGCCCGCTTCCCGCTCGAGGCCGGCATCGCGCCGCATTTCCAGGTGATGGACGAGCGGTCGGCGGCCGAGCTTCTGGCCGCCGCCGAGGCTAAAGTGCTGGCCGCCGCCGCCAAAGGCCGAAACGCGCCCCTGGCCGCGGCGCTCGACCATCTGGTCGGGCTGGTGGACGAGAGCGCCTTCAGCGCCCTGATGCGCGAGCTGGCCGCCGCCCGCGGCCGCCTGCAAGCGCTGCTGCGCGCCCATGGCGGCGAGGTGGAACGGGTCATCGCCGCCACCGCCGCGGCGCTCGGCCTGCAATCGGGTGAAGACGAGGCCCGGATTCTTGCCGCCGGCATCGCCGATGGCGCCTTCGACCGCCCCGGCCTCGCCCGCGCCGCAACGGTCCTGGCCGAAGGCGGCAAGACCGATCAGAAGAACGCCGACGCCATCGCCGCCTTCCTCGCCGCCGGCGACGACCGGCCGGCACTCTTCGTCAAATATTATCGCCCCGTCTTCCTCACCCAGACCGATGAGCCGAAGGCGGAGCGGTCGCTGGCGAGCAAGGCATCGCAGGCTGGCGACGGCGGCCTGCTCGACATCCTTCAGAGGGAGCAAAGCCGCCTCGTCGCCCTCGATCAGCGGCTCAAGGCGGCACGGGTTCTCGCCGCCACCACCGCGCTCTGGCGCCTCGGCGCCGCCCTGCTCGAATCCTACCGGCGGGCCAAGAATGCCGCCGCCCTGCTCGATTACGACGATTTGATCCTCGGCACCCGCGATCTCCTGACCCGGACCGACGCCGCGCCCTGGGTGCTCTACAAGCTCGACGGCGGCATCGACCATATCCTGGTCGATGAAGCGCAGGATACCGCGCCCGAGCAATGGGAGGTGATCGCCGCCCTCGCCGCGGAATTCTTCGCCGGCGCCGGCGCGGTAGGCAAACGGCGCACGCTTTTCGCCGTCGGCGACGAGAAACAATCGATCTATAGTTTCCAGGGCGCCGATCCGGCGGAATTCGCCCGCATGCGGACGCATTTCGCCGCCCGCGTCCAGGCCGCGGGCGAGACGTTCCGCGGCGTCGAGCTGGCGCTCTCCTTCCGCTCCACGACGGCCGTTCTCGCCGCCGTCGATGCCGTCTTCGCGGAAGGACCGGCCGCCGCCGGCGTGACGCTTGCCGGGCACAGGGTCAGCCACATCGCCCACCGGGCGGGCCAGGGCGGCCGGGTCGAACTATGGCCGACCATGACGCCGCAAACCCTGCCCGAGACCCCGGTCTGGGACGCGCCGCTCGATCAGCAAGCCCCCTCCAGCCCGCGCGCCCGCCTCGCGGTCCGTATCGCCGATACCATCGCCGGCTGGCTGTCGCAGGGCGAAATCCTGGCCTCGCGCGGGCGGCCGATCCGCCCCGGTGACGTCATGATCCTGGTGCGCCAGCGCGATGCTTTCGTCGACGAGATGGTGCGGGCCTTGAAAGCGCGCCAGGTGCCGGTCGCCGGCGCCGACCGCATGATCCTGGCGGAGCAGATCGCGGTCATGGATCTCCTGGCGCTGGCCCGTTTCGTGCGGCTGCCCGAAGACGATCTCACGCTGGCGGAAGTCCTGAAAAGCCCGCTGATCGGCTTCGGCGAGGAGGCGCTGTTCACCCTCGCGCACGGCAGGCCTGGCCGGCTGTGGGCGGCGCTCGAATCCCGGCGCGACGAAAGCCCGCTGTTCGCCCGCGCCCATGGCGAGCTTGCCGCCTGTCTCGCCCGGGCCGATTTCGTGCCGCCGTTCGAATTCTTCGCCGGCGTGCTCGAAGCCGGCGGCGGGCGCAAGCGGCTCTATGCCCGCCTCGGCACGGAGGCCGCCGACCCGATCGACGAGTTCCTGGCCCGGGCGCTCGCCTTCGAACGCACGCATCCGCCGAGCCTGCAAGGTTTCCTGCACTGGATCGAAGCTGGCGGCGACAAGGTCAAGCGCGACATGGAGCAGCGGCTGGACGAGGTGCGGGTGATGACGGTACATGGCGCCAAGGGGCTAGAGGCCGACATCGTCTTCCTGCCCGACACCTGCAGCGTGCCGGAGGGGCGGCACGATGCCAAGATTCTGTGGCAGGCCGGCCCGGCCGCTGCGGCGCTGCCGCTCTGGCCGGTCCGCCGGGCGAACGACGAGGCTTTATGCCAGGCGGCGCGCGCTTCGGCCCGGCTGCTGCGGGAAGAGGAATACCGCCGCCTGCTCTATGTCGCGATGACGCGGGCGCGCGACCGGCTCTATATCTGCGGCTTCGAGGGCGGCCGGAGCCGCACCGCCGGCTGCTGGTACGACCTCGTATCGGCCGGGCTCGAAAGCCTCGCGCAGGAAGTCACGACGCCGGCGGGCATGGTGCGCCGGCTCGACGTGCCGCAGACCGTTCCGGCACCCGCCGCGATCGCCGGCCCGCCGGAGGAGGCCGAAGCCGGCCGCCTCCCGGTCTTCGGCTTGGCGCCGGTGGAACCCGCGCCGCCGCGCCCCCTCGCCCCCTCCCGCCCCGACGAGGAGGAGCCGCCGGCCGCAAGCCCGCTCGGACCCGACCGCGGCCGGCGGTTCCGCCGCGGCCGCCTCATCCATCGCCTGTTGCAGACCCTGCCCGACCTGCCGGAGGCCGACCGCCTGGCGGCCGCCGCCCGCTTCCTCGCCGCCCCGGCGCACGATCTGAGCCCGGCGGCGCAAGGAGAGATCGCGACCGAGACGCTGGCGCTTTTCGCCGACCCGGAAATCGCGCCTTTGTTCGGGCCTTCCTCGCGCGCCGAAGTGCCGATTTCCGGCCTCGTCGGCACCCGCATCCTCGCCGGGCAGGTCGACCGGCTGGTGGTGACGGCGGCGCGAGTGCTGATCGTCGATTACAAGAGCAACCGGCCGCCGCCGGCCAGCCCCGACGCGGTGCCGGCGATCTATCTGCGCCAGATGGCCGCCTATCGCGCGGCGCTGCGCCGGATCTATCCCGACCGCGCGGTCGAGGCGCTCCTGATCTGGACCGACGGCCCGCGTCTCATGCCTCTCGCGCCGGCCCTGCTCGATCCCTGGACGCTCGATTGACCGATCCCGCGGCCCGAGGCCGGTTGTGATGGCGTCCCCGCCGGCAAGGCTTTATCTATGGGCCGGTGCCGGCCGCCGTGCCGCGAAACCCTGGAAACGACGATGTCCGAACCTCTGCCTGTTCCCGAGCCTCTGGTCACCGAAACCGATATCGCCATCATCGGCGCCGGCCCGACCGGGCTTTTCGCCGCTTTCGAGGCCGGCATGCTGGAGATGCGCACCGCGATCATCGATGCGCTCGACACCGCCGGCGGACAATGCCGGGCGCTCTATCCGGAAAAGCCGATCTACGATATTCCGGCCTATCCCGCCATCAGCGCCGAGATGCTGGTGGAAAAGCTCATGGCGCAGGCAGCGCCTTTCCATCCCGCCTATCGCCTCGGCCAGCAGGTCACCGGGCTTACGCGAGAGGGCGCGGGCGGCTTCACGCTCACGACCTCCACCGGGGGGATCGTGCGGGCACGGGCGGTGGTGATCGCCGCCGGCGGCGGCGCCTTCGGCCCCAACCGGCCGCCGCTCGAAGGGCTCGCCGCCTATGAGGGCAGAAGCGTCTTCTATCTCGTGCAAAGGCGGGAGGATTTCCGCGGCAAGCGGCTGGTGATCGCCGGCGGCGGCGATTCGGCGGTCGATTGGGCGCTGTCGCTCGTCGATGTGGCAGCGCGGGTGATGGTGGTGCACCGGCGGCCCAAGTTCCGCGCCCAGGCCGAAAACGAGCGCCGCCTCAAGGCGCTGGCGGCGGCGGGCAGGATCGACCTCGTCATCCCCTATCAGCTCGCACGCCTGGAAGGGAGAGAGGGAAAGCTCGATGCCGTCTGGGTCGCAACGCTCGACGGCGAGGAGAAGCGGCTTCCGGCCGACGCCCTGCTCGCCTTCTTCGGCCTCTCGATGGACCTGGGCCCGATCGCCCGTTTCGGCCTGGCGCTGGAGCACGGGCTGATCGCCGTCGATCCGGCCACGCTTGCGACCTCGGTCGAAGGCGTCTTCGCCATCGGCGATATTGCGCATTACCCGGGCAAGCTCAAACTCATCCTCTCGGGCTTCAGCGAAGCGGCCATGGCGGCGCATGCCATCTATCCACGGATCCACCCCGAGAAGGCGCTGCATTTCGAATATTCGACCACGCGGGGCGTTCCCGCCGCCTGACCGGGCCGGCGGCCTCAAAGCGGGATTTCAGCTCGCGCTCAGCGAGGGGCGGGCCTCGGCTTGCCCCGGCTCCTCCTGGAGGGCTGGATGCAGCGGCAGGTGGCAGGTGACGGCGGTGCCCTGGCCCGGGACCGAACTCAGCTCGACCACGCCGCCATGCAATTCGATGAAGCTGCGCACCAGCGAGAGGCCAAGGCCCGCGCCGGGCTGGCGGCCGGAATTGCTGCTCTTGCTGAAGCGCTCGAACACCTGGCTCTGCTCGGCCTCGGGAATGCCGACGCCATTGTCGGCGACCGAGAGCGTCACCTCGTCGGCGCTACGCCGGGCGCCGAGCGTGATGACGCCGCCGGCGGGGGTGAATTTCATCGCGTTGCTCATGAGGTTGAACAGGATCTGCTTGATGCGGCGCTCGTCGGCCTCGATCCAGCCGATATCGGCCGGGCAATCGTATTCGACGGTCAGGTTCTGCCGCCGCGCCCGCTCGCGCGTCAGGCCGAGGATGGCGACGAGCGTTGCATGCAGATCGAAGGATTCCCGCTCGAGCGACATATGGCCGGCCTCGATGCTGGCGAGATCGAGGATGTCGTTGATCAGCAGCAGCAGATGGTGGGAACTGGCCAGGATCCCGTCGGCATATTCGAGCTGGCGCTGATTAAGCTCGCCGAAATAGCGGTTGGCGATGATTTCGGCGAAGCCGATGATGGTATTGAGCGGCGTCCTGAGTTCGTAGGACACGTTGGCGATGAATTCCGATTTCAACTGATCGGCCGCCTGGAGCGCCTCGTTGCGGTCGCGCAGCGCGCGTTCGATGCGCATGGAATCGGTGACGTCGAGATAGGTGAAGAGCATCGCGCCGTCGGGCAGCGGCACGCTGGCGAAATCCACCACGCTGCCGTCGGGACGCTCGATGCGGCCCTGGCGGGCGCGGCGCTTGATGAAAACCTTGAGCACGCGGCCCTTGCGCAGCGCCCAGTCGCCGCCGTTGTCGAACAGGGCGCGCTGCGCCTCCACCAGGTTGCTGATATGGGGTTCGCTGGCGAGGAAGGCCGCGTCGAGCTGCCAGATCTTGGCGAAAGCGGGATTCCACAATTTGAGCCGGCCGTCGCCGCCATAGACCGCGACGCCTTCGTAAAGATTGTCGAGCGTGGCGCGCTGCACGGCGATGAGCGTGTTGCGCGCGCGCTGGAGCACGAGCTGGTCGGTCACGTCCTCATAGGTGACGAGCAGGCCGCCGAAGGGATGCGGCGTCACCACCAGCCGCAGCGTGCGCTCGTCGGGCAGGTGCATCAGTTCTTCATAGGGCTCGATCACGCTGGTGAAGAGCGCGAGCCGGTCCTGCTTGTAGGCCTGCCAATCCACCTGCTCGGGCAGCCGGCGGTTCTCGCGCAGTTCCTCCAGAAACTCGGCGAAGCTCGGGCTCTGCGCCAGCCAGGATTCCTCCAGCCGCCACAGCCGCGCGAAGGCGCGGTTATAGAGCAGAAGCCGCTTGTCGGGACCGAAAATGGAAATCGCCGTCGCCAGATGTTGCAGGACTTCGGCATGGGCATCGACATGGCGGACGAGATCGGCCTCGCTGCGATCAAGCTCGGTGACATCGGCCGCGGTTCCGACCAGCCCGCCGTCCTCGAGCGGCACTTCGAAGATGCGCAGCGCCCGCCGGTCGCCCGCCACCACGACATGCCCGGTTTCGCTTACCCCATCCGCTCCCTCGCGCGCGCCCGCCGCTGGCTTGCGCGCCTCCGCCGGATCGAGGCCCGAAACC
>CALCYJ010000226.1 GCA_937905845.1 uncultured Rhodospirillales bacterium | reverse complement strand
CCGGAGGACATCAGTTCCAGCAATACCATCAACCAGAACCAGATCGCCGAGGAGCGCATCTCCTACGGTGGCAAGGGCCAGATCACCGACGTGCAGCAGCCGCGCTACGGCCAGCAGCTCTACGACATCCTCTTCCCATTCTGAACGAGGTTGCGGTCTGATATTAGAGAAATCTAATATCTAATTGATATAAAAAGACGATTTATTGATGGTGTGGGGGGCTTGGCCGAAACCTGGTGCGGCCAGAAGCGGCCGCGGCGCCGCCCGTAATGCGACCGCTCACTCGTCGCGATAGGTCCGCTCGCGGCGCTCGTGCCGCTCCTGCGCCTCGATCGAAAGCGTGGCGATCGGCCGCGCTTCCAGCCGCCGGAGGCTGATGGGCTCGCCGGTTTCCTCGCAAAATCCGTAGGTGCCGTCCTCGATGCGCCTAAGAGCGGCGTCGATCTTGCCGATCAGCTTGCGCTGGCGGTCGCGCGTCCGCAGTTCCAGCGCCCGCTCCGATTCGGTCGAGGCCCGATCGGCGAGGTCGGGTTCCTGAACGCTGTCCTCCTGAAGATGCTGCAACGTCTGGTTGGATTCCTGCAAAATTTCGTCGCGCCACTTCAGCAACTTGCGCCGGAAATATTCCACCTGCTTCGGATTCATGAAGGCCTCGGCTTCCGACGGCCGGTAATTTGCGGACAATTGGCTTCCCATTACCTGACTCCACGAAACCACTCGCCTAGCCTGAGTGGGGCCGGGCACATTTCGGCGCGGAGTATATGAATACGCCAAGCCGGTCGCAAGAACGGAGTGCGGCTCGTGGTGCGATGCAAACGGATGCCCCCCCTGCGTTCGTCGAATAGCATTGCTAGGCTATTGATCTGACAAGGGAATTAATCGGCCACCCGTGTCTGATCGCCTGGTCTCGATCCTGGGGAATTCCGGGCTAGGCCGGCCGCAATGGAACCGGCCGGCGGCCGGTCTAATGGCCAAGCTTGGCCAGTTCCACCGCCACGCGCAGCTCGATCTCGTCGAGAATATCCGAAAGTTGCGGGTCGAGATCGGGGGGGCGGCGCTCGCGCAGCCGGTGCGCCAGCGCCATCAGCGTATCGGTGGAGAGCGTGCCCAGGAGCAGGCCGTGGCGGATCTCGTCCAGGCGATCGAGCAGGTCGTGGCTACGCTTGAGCGCCCGCTTGCGCGCCTGAAGCGCGTCGGGAACTTCTTGCAGCGCCAGCAGCGCCTGGACGTTGGCCAGAGGCGCCGAGCCGCCGACCGCTGCCGGCTGGGTCTCGCCACTTGGAAGCTGCGCCGCGAACGTATCGCCCGTTTCGCCGCCGCTCCGCGCCGTGCGGCGGGCGGAAGGCGAAAGGATCGGTCCTGAACCGGTAATCTTCATCGGGCGGGCATGCTCCCGGGCGCAGGGCGCGCCTTGGATGCGAGAATGGCGGGCGAGGGTTAAGATCCGGTAAAGCGGCGGCAAAACCTGCCGGGGGTGCAGCATCTGCCGGGCATGGTGCCGCCGCCCGCCCGCCCGCGCGGGCCGATCGCTTGCGCTTCCGCCGCCGCCGGCGCTGGCACGAATTTCGCTTAAGTCCTGGGCAAGTCGGATCAGAATGACGGCGAGAGACATGATTTTCCTGGCTGCCGAACGGACCAATCCCAGCAGACGACCCCGGCCGGCCTCGAGCCGGCGCCCCGTCGGCCGTGCCCTCGCGGCCCTGCTCCTGGCCCTGGGCCTGAGCCTGGCGCCGCTCCAGGCCTTCGCCATGTCCCGCATCAAGGACATCGTCGATGTCGAGGGCGTGCGCGACAATCTTCTGGTCGGTTACGGGCTGGTGGTCGGGCTGAACGCCACCGGCGACACGCTCCGGGACTCGCCTTTCACCCTTCAGAGCCTTGAGGCCATGCTCGAGCGCATGGGGGTGAATATCCGCGCCGCCGCCTCCACCGCCGATACCGCCGACGTGGCCGCCGTGATGGTGACCGCCAATCTGCCGGCCTTCGCCCGCCAGGGCAGCCGCATCGATGTCTCGATCAGCGCCATGGGCAATGCCACCAGCCTGCTCGGCGGTACCCTCCTTGTCACGCCGATGATGGGCGCCGACGGCGAGGTCTATGGCGTGGCGCAGGGACCGGTGGCGATCGGCGGCTTTACCGCGCAAGGCGCCGCCGCCAGCGTGACCAAGGGCGTGCCGACGGCCGGCCGCATCGCCGACGGCGCCGTCGTCGAGCGCGAGGTGGGCTTCAAGCTGAGCAGCTTGAGCATCGTCCATCTGGCGCTGCGCAATCCCGATTTCACCACCGCCGAGCGCATCACCAACACGATCAACCACCGGATCGGCGCGGTGGTGGCGACCGAGCTTGACCCCGGCACCGTGCAGCTTCAGGTGCCCCCCGACTATCCCCACGGCACGGTCGGCCTGCTGGACGATATCGAGCAGCTCGAAGTCGAGCCCGACCAGGTGGCCAAAGTGGTGATCGACGAGAACAACGGCATCATCGTCATGGGCAAGGATGTCCGCATCTCGACGGTTGCCATCGCGCAAGGCAATCTCACCGTCCGCATCACCGAGACGCCCGAGGTCTCCCAGCCGGGCGCCTTCGCTCCCGGACCGGGCGTGACCCAGAGCCAGCCCGGGATCGCCGGCACCGCCCCCACCACCACCGGCGTCGAGGTGCCCAGGCTGCTCTCCGATGGCAGCCAGGCGAAGGATTCCACCGGCCAGCCGATCTACGACACCGTGCAGCAGGCGGTTCGGGGCACCGGCGTGCCGGGCCAGGCGGCAATGCCGGGCTCCATCGGCGGCGGCGCGCAGACCGTCGTGGTGCCGCGCACCCAGATCCAGGTCGACGAGCAGAACAACCACCGCCTGGCCATGCTGCCCTATCGCGTCAGCCTGGAAGAGCTGGTGAACGGGTTGAATGCCCTCGGCATCGGTCCGCGCGACATGATCTCGATCCTCCAAAGCATCAAGGCCGCCGGCGCGTTGCAGGCAGAAATCGTGGTGCGGTGATGAGCCAGGACCCGCTTGCCCCCCTCATGCCCGCCGTTTCCCCGGCGCCGTCGACCCGCCCGGTCGCGACCCAGAGCCCGCCGCCCGGCATCTCGCCCAAGGAGGACCAGGCGCTCCACGCGTCGGCGCGCTCCTTCGAGGCGATGTTCCTCGACCAGATGTTCCAGGAGATGAACGCCGATACCCCGGTCGACAAGGTCTTCGGCGGCGGCAACGGAGAGAAGATGTACCGTTCCATGCTGTTCGATCAATATTCCAAGGTGGCGAGCGGCCGAGGTGGTTTCGGCATCGCCAACGCGATCTATCGCGAACTGCTGCATATGCAGGAAAAGGCGCAAGGCATCCATCCCGCCGGGGCGGCGTCATGAGCGCGACGGAGCCCGCCGGCACCCAGCGGAAGGCCGGCGGCCCGCTCGCCGATGCCGAAAGCCTGCTGGCGCTGACCGAGCGGCTGACCGGAACGATCGCGGCCGAGACCGCCCTTCTTGCGACCAGGCCGGCGCGCGAACTCGCCCAGACCCAGGACGAGAAACTGCGCCTTGCCACCCTCTACAGCCGGGAGATGTCGGCGCTGGCGGCCGATCCCGAGCGCATCGCCAGGATCGATCCCGCGCTGCGCGACCGCCTAAGGGACGCCACGCGGCGCTTTCACCAGGTGGCGGAAGAGCATAGTTTGCGCGTCCGCTCGCTGCGCACGGTCAGCGAACGCATGATCAAGGCCATTGCGGACGAAGTGACGCGGCGCAACCGTCCGGTGCGCAGCTATGACGACAAGGCTCTGATGCGCCCCGTCGCGATGAGCGGCATGCCGGTCCGGCCGACCTCGCTCGCCCTCAATCAGATGGTGTGAGCTGGGCAGCGCCATGCCGATGCTGCCCTCAAGGAGCGTTGACCCTGGCCTATCCGCCGCCGGACGTCGCCTTGTCTCAAGGCCGGACTCTAGGAACGCTGGCTCCAGGATCTCTGGCTCTAGGAACTCTGGTCGACCACGAGGCCCGCGACCTGGCGCAAATAGGCGGCGCGCGCCAGCACTTCTTTCGGCGGATACTGGTTGACGACCTGTCCGGTCTGCGGATCGACGCCGTAATAGACGAAATCGCCCGCCGCCTGGTCGTATTCGATACGAAGGCGCAGCGGCTGCGTGACGCCGTCCTGGCTGTTGTTGAGGCCTAGCGACGTCAGCGGATCGGGCTTTGTCGCCGGCGTCGAGCCGGTGGTGGTTCCCGTGGGGCTGGCGTCCGCGCCGCCCCCGGTGGTGGGCCCCGGCGGCGGATCGACCGCGGGGGCTGCGGGCGTTGCAACCTCCGGCGGCACCGCCGTCGCCGCGGCCGCGATCGGGCCTACGGTCATCTTTCTGCTCCTTAAAGCTTAGAGCCCTTCGGGCTCTGCTTGCCCCGCCCGGCCTCAGGCGGCGGCGCTGTGGCCGGCTACCCCTTGTTCGGGCGGCCTGCCGGCATCGACGCTCATGGCCAGGCCTTCCATGATGGAACGGTTCACGGTGATCAGCGGCTGCACGGCGCCCTGGTGGCGCAGAATCTTGGTACTGTGCTTGCTCACCCAGATGGCGATCGAGATGAGCTGCGCCTTGAGCCTCTCCGGCAGCCGGTTGTCCTTGTGCACGAGATCGGCCTGAAGCGCCATCCACAGGCGGCGGTTCCAGTCCACGGCCATGGCGACTTCCGCCAGCGGCCGGTCCTTCGAATCGATCAGCGCGCGTGTCACCAGCGCGAACAGGCGGTATTCGGTATGGCGCGGATTCTCGGTGTTCCGCTGAGCCGTTTGATAGGCTTTGAACGACATGCTGTTCCCTCACCCTTTTCCCGGTGGCGGCTCCGCCCGGACGCTTTGCGCGCCACGACGCCACCGGCCGGAGACTGTACTGGCTGGCCGCATCCCTCGAACCCGGTCCCGGCGCAGGTTTGGAAGCTGACGCCGGGTGGGCTTTCGAGATGGATTGCCGGCGGCGGGCTTCACGACCCGGATGGCCTGAGCCACCCGGGTCGATCCGCCTGAGGCCCCCGCCGGAACGCAACCCTTAACGGAACAGTGACAGAATGAGCTGCGGCGCCTGGTTGGCGATGGAAAGAGCCTGAACGCCGAGCTGCTGCTTGATCTGCAACGACTGGAGCTGAGCGCTTTCCTGCGCCATGTTCGCATCGACCAGGTTGCCGACGCCCTGGTTCAGCACGTCGATGAGCTGGCCGGTGAAGGTGCTCTGATTGTCGATGCTGGAAGCGGCCGAACCAAGGGCCGCGAGCTTGTTGGAAACCGAGGTGATCGCGGTATTGATCGCCGACAGCGCCGTCGCAGCGCCGCCGCTCGTGGTCAGGTTCAGACCACTGATGCCAAGGCCGGTGGTGCTCAGATTCTGCGCGCTCACCGTGATGGTGCTGCCATCGGCAGTCGAAAGCACCGAGAGGTTGGACGCGCCGGAACTGATCAGGTTGACGTTGTTGAAGCTGGCCGAGGTGACGATCGAATCGATCTGCTGCGTTAGCGCCTGGAAGTCGTTGTTCAGCGCCGAGCTGGAGGTCGAATCAAGGCCGCCCTGGTTGGCTTCGACCACCTTCGCCTTGGCCTGGGTGAGCAGGTCGGCGATCGACTGGCCGGCGTTGATGGCAACGGACGTGACCGACTGGCCGGTGGCGAGAGCGGTCTGCACCGACTGGTCGCCGGCGATGGTGCCGCGCAGGTTCTGGGCAATGGCGAAGGTCGAGGCATCGTCCTGGGGACCATTGACCGCGAGGCCGGTGGTGATATCAAGCTGAGTGCTGGAAAGAGAAGCCGCCGTTGCAGACAGATTCTGCAGGGCGAGCATGGCATTGACGTTGGTATTGACGGAGAAACTGAGCGACATGATCAGGATCCTTATTCTGGATTGAGCTTCGGCATTTTGCCGACGGGACATTTTGTCCCAGTCCATCCAGAAGCAATCGGCGTGCCAGGGATCAAGCGGCCGATCGATCCTTCAACTTATTGATTTTACACGTGTTTACGAAGAATTCACGCTGCGGTCGGCGAATTCTGCCCGGCAGGAATTGCCGGGTCGGCAAAATCTGCCGGGTGTTTTCTGCCGCCCTCAGCTATGGCCGGCCAAACCCTCCATGACGGCGCGGTTGACCTGGATGAGGGGCGCGATATCCGCTTCGCCCTTGATCACCTGCTTGCTGTAGCGATCGACCCACAGCGACAGCGAGATCAGTTTCGCCTTGAGCGCGTCGGGCAGCCGGTTGCTGGGATTGGCCAGGTCCTTCTGCAGGGTCGACCATACGGTGCGGTTCCAATAGAGCGCTTCGTGGGCCGCGGGATCGAGCGTCGGACCGATCGCCATCAGCGCCCGCGTCACCTGCGCGAACAGCCGGTACTCGGTCGCCCGGGGGTCGGCGGTCGCCTTCTGGGTCGCGCTATAGGCCTTTAGCGACATAACCTAGTCTTTCCTGTTCGAACGGCAGCAGCTTCTTGCACGCCATGAGCGCCTTGTAATATTCCTCGGCATTCACGTCTTCGAGGATGCCAAGGCACTGGCGTAGCGCGCCCGAGTTGGAAATCGCGTTGATGAACTCGCCGATACGTTCGAGGAACTCGGTGTAGAATCTCCTCCGGTCCTTTTCGTCGAGATACATCATCATGATGGAGAAATAGATCCGCTTGACCGGCGTCGTCGCCTGGTCGGGCAGCAGGATGTCGCGCTCGCGCAGAATGGTGACCTTGTTCTGGATCATCAGGCTGGCGCGGCGCTCGCCGTTGACCATGACCGCGCCGTTGATGACGAACTTCTCACCCGGCTTCAGCGTTACTTTCAATGCCATCGGCGTCTTTCGGGACCGTTTCTCGCTCCCGCCTCCCCAGGCATATCCCCGGATAAAGTGACCTCACCTATCCGCCAGGGATGATGCATCCATGCCGTAAGCCTAGAGCATATTCGCGGAAAAGTGGATCGGCTTTCCGCAGGAATATGCATAAAAACAACACGTTATAAGCGAATCTTGATCCAGCCCGATCCTTGACCGTCTCCGCTGTCCGATCAACTATTTGAACAGCGACAGAATGAGCTGCGGCGCCTGGTTGGCGATCGAGAGCGATTCCACGCCGAGCTGCTGCTTGACCTGCAAGGCCTGGAGCTGCGCGCTCTCCTGCGCCATGTTCGCATCGACCAGGTTGCCGACGCCCTCGTTCAGCACGTCGACGAGCTGGCTGGTGAAGCTGCTCTGATTGTCGATGCGCGAGGCCGCCGAGCCCAGCGCCGCCAGCCGGGAATTGACCAGGTTGAGCGCGGTGTTGATGGCGGTGAGCGCCGCCGAGGCGTCGCCGCTGCTGTTCAGGTCGAGGCCGCTGATGCCGAGCCCGGTCAGGCTCATGTCCTGCGCGCTGACGCTGATGACGCTGCCATCGACCGTCGAGAGCACCGAGAAGTTGCTGGCGCCCGACGTCAGCAGGTTGGTGCCGTTGAAGGAGGCGGTGACGACGATGGTCTCGATCTGCGAGGAGAGCGCCTGATAATCGTTGTTCAGCGCCGAGCGCGAGGTCGAATCAAGACCGTCCGCGTTGGCGGCCACCACCTTGGCCTCCATCTGGGTGATGAGGTCGGCGATCGACTGCCCGCCGTTGATGGCGACGCTCAAGGTCGACTGGCCGCTCGCCAGCGCCGTCTGCACCGCGCCCATGCCGGCGATGGTGCCTCGCATGCTCTGCGCGATGGCATAGGTCGAGGCGTCGTCCTGGGGACCATTCACCTTCAGCCCGGTGGTGATGTCGAGCTGCGTCTGCGTCATCTCCTGAGTGGTGATGTTCAGGTTCTGCAACGCGGAGTTCGCAGCAGAATTCGTATTGATCGAAAACACCATGACTTTTGTCTCCTTGTCCTTCAGCAGTTCTGCCGGCTCGGAATCACCCGTCTCTCCGAATGGCATTCACGCGCTGCCATAAGCGCAACCGCCGTGCCAAACCGCGGGACGGTGGTGAAAAATCTCGACAACTCATTGATGTTTATTGGTAAATTCAGACGGCTCCGGACCGCTTTGCCGGGTCGGATGGCACTTTTTCTGGCGTTTAAGCCCGGCAAGACTTTCCAGAAGTAGCAAAAGCTGCCGAGTTCGGGCGGCAGATCTGCCCTCTTGCGCGGGCTGGTTCGGCCAGGGCGGTTAAACCCGGTATTAACCTCGTCACGGCACAGTGGCCGGCATGTCCGATCTTGCCGCCGACAGCATTTTTGCCGCCGCCCTGCACCATCATCGCGCGGGCCGCTTCGGGGAGGCCCTGGGGTTCTATCGCTCGGCCTTGAACCTTGCGCCCGATCATTATGGCGCGCTGTTCAACCTCGCCCACCTGATCGCGCAGGCGGGCGAGCGGGAGCAGGCCGAGCAGCTCTATCGCGAGGTCCTGCGGTTGCGGCCGGACGACCCCGACACGCTGTGCAACCTTGGCAATATGGCGATCGCGCGAAGCGACCCCGGTGCGGGCGAAGCCTGCTACCGCCGCGCCCTGGCCGTGCGCCCGGACATGCTCGCGGGCCGGCTCAATCTGGCCAGCCTCTGCCTGCGCCAGAAGCGGCTGGCGGAGGCGGAAATCGAGTTCCGGGCGGCGCTCAAGATCGATCCCGGATGCATCGACGCCAGGGTCGGCCTCGGCGTCGCCTGCATGGAGCTTAACCGCCCGGCGGAAGCGCGCGATGCTTTCACCGCGGTGCTGTTCGATGCGCCGGACCATGTCGACGCCCATACCAATCTCGCGACCGTGCTGACCGCGCTTGGCGAACCCGAGGCCGCAATCGCCCATTATCGCCGCGCGCTCGCGGGCGATCCGGCGCGCGTGCTCTGCCATTACAATCTCGGCGTGCTGCTGGAGGAGAAAGGCCGCCCCGCGGCCGCCATGCGGCATTTGCGCCGCGCCATCGCGCTGGATCCGGGACAGGTCGATGCGCGCCAGGCCCTGGCGCAGATCCTGCACAAGCGCGGCCGCGTCACCTGGGCGCTGGAATTGCTCGAACAGGCGGCGGCGCTACAGCCGGACAACGTCCATGTCCTGTTCGACTTCGGCAATCTGTGGCATAGCCGCCAGGAGCACGACAAGGCGGCGAACTGCTATCGGCGGGCGCTGGCGATCGATCCCGATCTGCCGGACGTGCTGACCAATCTCGGCAGCGTACTGCTCGCGCTGGGCGACGTCGCCGGCGCCATCGCGGCGCAGGAGCGCGCCATCGCGCTCAACCCCGAAATGAGCGCCGCCTACAACAACCTCGGCAATGCGCTGGGCGATGCCGAGCGCCTAGAAGACGCGCGGGCCGCCTATCAGCACGGGATCGAACTCGATCCCGATTTCGCCTCCTGCCACATCAACCTTGGCAATACGCTTCGCCTGCTCGGCCGCTATGAGGAGGCGGAAACGGTTCTGCTGCGCGCCATCGCGCTGCTGCCAAAGGACGCCAGCGCCCACAATAATTACGGGCTGCTGCTTTACGCCCAGCACCGCCACGAGGAAGCCCTGACCGTCTTTCACAAGACGCAGGAATTGAGCCCCGGTCACGCCGAAAGCCTCAACAACATCGCTATCTCCTACCAGGCGATGGGACGTTTCGGCGACGCCATCCGGACCTATCGCGACCTGATCGCGCTGCATCCCACGCGCTCGCCCGCCTATTTCAATCTCGGCGGCGCCTTGCAGCTCATCGGCCGCTATGACGAATCGGTACTGGTCTATCAGAAGGCGCTCGCCATCAACCCGCAGTACAATGCGGTCTTTCCCTATCTCGCCCATGGATTCATGCAGCAATGCAGCTGGGCCAACCTCGACCGCACCATCGCCCGGATGCTCTCCAATGCGGGAGCCGAGCTTGATGCCGGGCAGCCGGCCTCGGTCTCCTGCTTCGGCCTGATGACCACGCCGGCGCCGATGGCGCTGCGCTATCGCGTCGCCGGGCAACTTGCGGAGCGGCCGGCGGTGCAGGTGGCGGAAATCAAGCACGGCCTCAAGATCGTTCATGCCCGAAGGCTACGGCCGAAGATCCGCATCGGCTATGTCTCGGGCGAGTTCCGCGCCCATGCCGTCAGCTTCCT
>CALCYJ010000225.1 GCA_937905845.1 uncultured Rhodospirillales bacterium | reverse complement strand
GAAATGCTGCCCTGGCCCAAGAGCTGGCTTTTCCCCCTGGCGCGGCGGGCGGATATCGCGCGGCCGCCGCGCGATGACCGGCATGTCGCCTGGCGCGATCTGGTCGCGGGCGGCGAGCCGATCGAGCCGGTGCCGGTCGAGGATCCGCTCGATACGGTGGCGGTGCTGCAATATACCGGCGGCACCACCGGCGTGCCCAAGGGCGCCATGCTCACGCACGCCAATCTCTGGGCGGCGCAGAAGCAGATCGAACTGTGGCTGAGCGGCGATCCGGTGGTGGCGGTCCCGGGCGAGGAGCGCATCCTGGCGGTGCTGCCGCTGTTCCATATCTTCGCGCTCACCGCCATCATGCTGACCTCGATCGGCAGCGGTGCCGAGGCGGTGCTGCATCCCCGCTTCGATCTTCGCGCGGCGATCAAGGATATCGAGGACAAGAAGATCACCTTCTTTCCCGGCGTCCCGACCATGTATGCCGCCATCATCAATACCCCCGACATCACCAGGCACAATCTCTCCAGCCTCAAATATTGTGCCTCGGGCGGCGCGCCGCTCCCGGTTGAGATCCAGCAGAAGTTCGAGGCGATGACCGGCTGCAAGCTCGGAGAGGGCTGGGGCATGACCGAGACTTCGGCGCCCGGCTGCTCGACCCCGGTGATCGGCAAGCGCAAGATCGGCGCGGCCGGCATCCCGGTTCCGGGCTGCACGATCGAGATCGTCGATGTCGACGATCCGCTGAAGGTCCTGGGCCTGACGGAACGCGGCGAGATTTGCATCCGCGGGCCACAGGTGATGAAAGGCTACTGGCACAATCCGGAAGCGACGGCCGAGGCTTTCGCCGGCGGCCGGTTTCATACCGGCGACATCGGCTATATGGACGAGGACGGCTTCGTCTTCATCGTCGACCGCAAGAAGGACATGATCCTCTCGGGCGGCTTCAACGTCTATCCGCGCACGATCGAGGACGCGATCTACCAGCACCCCTCCGTCGCCGAAGTGACGGTCATCGGCATCCCCGACGCCTATCGCGGCCAGTCGGCGAAGGCTTTCATCAAGCTGCGCGACGGCGCCAAGCCGTTCGATATCGACGAATTGCGCGCCTTCCTCGCCGACAAGCTCGGACGCCACGAACTGCCGACCGAGATGGAGATCCGCGCCAGCCTGCCCAAGACGCCGATCGGCAAATTATCGAAGAAGGAGCTGGTGGCGGAGGAAGCGGCCAAGCGCGTCGCCGCAACCTCGGCCCGCACGGCGTAACCGCCTCAAGGCAAGGTGCAGGCGGGGTTGGCCTGACCTGGGCGCAGGCTTAAGGGCTTCTATCGCTCCAGAACCGCCGGCGCCGGCGTCATCACCGGCTCTGCCGCCGGCATCGCGCCGCCGCCTTCATGCACCTCGCGCAGGAAGGATTCGAAGGCCAGAAGCGACCACAGGGCGGGACTGTGATCGCGCCGCCCCGTCTGGTGCTGCTCCACCAGGGTAGAGACGAAGCCCATATCGAACAGGCCGCTATCGCCGAGCACCGGCCCGGTGAGGGCGCGCCGCACCCGCTCGCGCAGGGGACCGCGGAACCAGCTCTTCAGCGGCATCGAGAATCCCTGCTTCGGCCGATAGAGGATTTCCCGCGGCACATAGGCTTCGAGCGCCCGCTTCAACACCCGCTTGCCCTCACCCCGATGCAGCTTGAACGAAGAGGGCAGCCCCGCCGCCCATTCGACGAACACGTGATCGAGCATCGGCACCCGCACTTCGAGCGACGCGGCCATGCTGGCGCGATCGACCTTGGTCAGAATGTCGCCGGGCAGCCAGGTCTTGAGATCGGCGTATTGCGCCTGCACGAAAGGATCCTCGCTGCCGGCGGCGCGCATATGGTCCGCCACCACCTGGCCCGCG
>CALCYJ010000224.1 GCA_937905845.1 uncultured Rhodospirillales bacterium | reverse complement strand
CGCGCCAGGCATGATCGGGATCGCCGGTGGCGATGAATGCCTCGTATTCCCCCTCGCCCAGGCGCTCGCCCTCGCCCTCGTACAGCGGATCGTCGATGTCGATGACGAGCGGTCGCCGTTCCAGCAGCGCCAGCGCCGCCTTGATCACGTCGGAGAATTCCCGGTCGGTGATCAGCACCTTCGCCTCGCCATGGCCAAGGATGAAGGCGATGGTCGCGGCATCGAGCCGGATGTTGAGGGCATTGAGCACCGCGCCCGTCATCGGCACGCCGAAATGCGCCTCCAGCGTCGCCGGCACGTTCGGCGCCATCACCGCGACCGTATCGCCGATGCCGATCCCGCGCGCCGAAAGCGCGCTGGCCAGCCGACGGCAGCGGGCATAGAACTCGGTATAATCCCGCTTGAGCCCGCCATGGACGACCGCGACATGGCGGGGAAAGGTATGGGCCGTGCGCGCCAGGAAGGACAAGGGCGAGAGCGGGTGGTAGTTCGCCGGCGTGCGGTCGAGATCGGTTTCAAACGGGTTGCTGGCCATCCACGGTCTCCGCTGCGCCTTTTGCTTGCGCGCTATCTGGGGCTCTGGTGCGTCCGGAACAGAAGGCGCAGGCTCCGGCCGATGCGTTCGCCTGCGCACAATACGACCGGCGCCGGCGCGATGACAAGCCGCCCCGGCCGGCCCGGCCTGCGGGTCGCAGGCTTGAAACCGATCGCTTCCGCCATTCACCAGCCGCCATGGCTGAGGAACTGGAACTCGGCTTCGTATTGCGCCGCAAGCACGGGCGAGCGGAGCAGGATTTCGTTCTCGGCGTCTCGTTCCTCGGCGGCGTAGGTCCAGTTGTAGGAGCCGGTAAGGACAGCGGCGCCGTCGATCACCATGATCTTGTCATGCATCAGCGCGGGAATGGCGGGATCGGTCTTGATCGGTATGCCGGCGGCGCGAAGGCTGTCGGGGATCTGCGGATACTGCCCCGAAAGCGCGTTCTGATCGAACAGGATTTCGACCTGGACGCCGCGGCGGGCCGCGCGGATGAGCGCGTTGGCGATCGGGCGCGAGGTCATGAAATAGGCGAAGACATGGATCGAGGTCCGGGCGTGCCCGATCTCCCGCAGGATCAGGGCAAGGGGATCGCAGGCGCCGGGACGGGCCGGGGCAAAGCAGACGGTGATGTCAGCCGTGGCGGTTGTGGCGGTCGTGGCGGTCGTGGTGGCGGCCGCGGCGGCGGCCGGCTTCACCGGCGCGGCGAGCAGGAGCCCGGCAAAGAGCGCCGCCGCGATCACGGCGGATGGACGGGACACGATCATCGGCGTCAGCTCCAGCAAGATGGTCCGGGCGGCCCGAAGCCTATCATCAAAGGACTAAGGATCCACTTTGCGATAATACCCGGCGCCACGGCGAAAAGCGGACGGCGCCGGGCGGCCTGATCCGATCGGATCATGGGCTGCCGCCTTGGTCCCCGCGCTCGGGGGCGCGGCGCGCCTTGACAGGTCTGGCCGTCGTTGCTTTGCTGACCTCAAGGGACGGCCACGGCCGGGCAAGGGGCGGAAGACCCGCCGGCCGCCTGGCTTGGGAGCGATAAGGAGAGGCGAGATGAGCGGCCGCTATGATGAGGCTTATGCCTGGTCGATGCGCGACCCGGAAGGGTTCTGGGCGGCGGCGGCGAAGGACATCGACTGGTTCAAACCCTGGGAGAAGGTTCTGGATCTGAGCGAGCCGCCCTATGCCCGCTGGTTCGTCGGCGGCGAGCTCAATACCTGCTACAACGCGGTCGATCGCCATGTCGCGGGCGGGCGGGCGGATCAGGCGGCGCTGATCTACGACAGTCCCGTCACCGATACGATCAAGACCTTCACCTACCGCGAGCTACAGGACCAGGTGGCGCGCATCGCCGGCATGCTGAAGGGCTTCGGCGTGGAAAAGGGCGATCGGGTGCTGCTCTACATGCCGATGGTGCCCGAGACGGTGATGGCGATGCTGGCCACGGCGCGCTTGGGGGCGGTGCATTCGGTGGTGTTCGGCGGTTTCGCGCCCAACGAACTGGCGACCCGCATCAACGATGCCAAGCCCAAGGTCGTGCTCTGCGGCTCCTGCGGCATCGAGCCCGGGCGGGTGGTGGCCTACAAGCCGCTCCTCGATGCGGCGATCGAGCAGGCGGCGCACAAGCCCGGGGTCTGCGTCGTGCTGCAACGGCCGCAGGCGCAGGCCGCCCTCATCGCCGGGCGCGACCACGACTGGAACGAGGCGGTCGCCCGCGCCAAGCCCGCCGATTGCGTGCCGGTCAAGGCGACCGATCCGCTCTTCATCCTCTACACGTCCGGCACCACCGGCATCCCGAAAGGCGTGGTGCACGACAATGGCGGCCACGCGGTGGCGCTCAAATGGTCGATGAAGAACGTCTATGACATCGATCCGGGAGAGGTCTATTGGTCGGCCTCCGACGTCGGCTGGGCGGTCGGGCATTCCTATATCGTCTATGCGCCGCTGCTGCATGGCTGCACGACCGTTCTGTTCGAGGGCAAGCCGGTCGGCACGCCCGATCCCGGCGTGTTCTGGCGCATCATCGAGCAGCACAAGGTGGTCTCGCTCTTCACCGCGCCCACCGCCTTCCGCGCCATCAAGCGCGACGATCCCAAGGGCGAGTACATCAAGAAATACCGGCTCGACCATTTCCGCACCCTGTTCCTCGCCGGCGAGCGCGCCGATCCCGACACGATCCAGTGGGCGGAGCGCCATCTCGGCCGCCCGGTGATCGACCATTGGTGGCAGACGGAGACCGGCTGGCCGATGGCGGCGAACTGCTTAGGGCTTGGCATGCAGAAGGTGAAATACGGCTCGCCGACCAAGCCGGTGCCGGGCTATGACGTGCGGGTGGTGGACGAGAATTGCCATCCGATGAAGCCCGGCGAGATCGGCGCCATCGTCGTCCGCCTGCCGCTGCCCCCGGGCTGCCTGCCGACGCTGTGGCAGAACGACGCGGGCTTCCTCAGCTCGTATCTCAAGGATTTTCCGGGCTATTACAAGACCGCCGACGCCGGTTTCATCGATGAGGACGGCTATGTCTATATCATGAGCCGCACCGACGACATCATCAATGTCGCCGGCCACAGGCTGTCCACCGGCGGCATGGAGGAAGTGCTTTCCGCCCACCCCGATGTCGCCGAATGCGCCGTCATCGGCGTCGCCGACGCGCTCAAGGGGCAGGTGCCGCTCGGCCTCGTGGTGCTGAAATCGGGGGTCAACCGGCCCCATGGCGAGATCACGCGCGAGCTGGTCGCCATGGTGCGCGAACGGATCGGGCCGGTCGCCTCCTTCAAACATGCGACGGTGATCCAGCGCCTGCCCAAGACCCGCTCGGGCAAGGTGCTGCGCTCGACCATGCGCAAGGTGGCGGACGCGGAACCCTTCAAGGTGCCGGCCACCATCGACGACCCGGTCATTCTCGACGAGATCCGCGCGGCGTTGCAGGAAATCGGCTACGCCGGCATCGCCGCGGGGTAGGTTTCGGCGCGGCCTATTCCTTCGGGGTGCCGAAGACGCTTTCGACGGTCGGCATCGGCGCCGGCGCCTCTTCCACCTCGGGCTCGGGCGCCTCGGGGGCGGCTTCCTCGGCGATCGCGTCGTCGGGATCGATGATGCCGGCCTCCACCTGGGCGGCGCGGCGGCGGGCCTGGGCCTTGGTCACCGCCTGGTCAAGCTCGATCTGGGTGCAGATGCCGAAGCTCACCGGGTCGCGCGGCTTGATATTGGTGGCGTTCCAGTGGGTGCGGTCGCGCACGGCATTGATGGTGGCCTTGGTGGTGCCGAGCAGCTTCTGGATCTGGGCGTCGGAAATCTCCGGATGGAATTTCAGGATCCAGGCGATGGCGTCGGGCCGGTCCTGGCGCTTGGAGACCGGCGTATAGCGGGCGCTGCGGCCGCGCGCCTTGGGCAGCGGCACCACGCTTTCCGAGAGCGTCAGCCGTCCCTTCGCATCGCCCGTGCAGCGGTCAAGCTCGGCCCGGGTGAGCTGGCCGCTGGCGACCGGATCGAGCCCGACGATGCCGACCGCCACCTCGCCGTCGGCGATGCCCTTCACTTCCAGGGGATGCATGCCGCAAAACTCGGCGATCTGCTCGAAGGTGAGGGCGGTATTCTCGACCAGCCATACGGCGGTCGCCTTCGGCATCAACGGCAACCTCATAATTCCTCCTCATCGGATGTGACACGGCGAAAGGTTACAGGTGCGCCGGGCCCCCTCCCGTACAAATACCAAAATTCCAGGCTGCAACTCCTATATAGCGAGGTTCGGCCCGGGAGGAAAGATGCGATTGCAGGGGCGCGTCAGAGGGTGAGAACGATCTTGCCGGTATGATCGGCGTCGATCCGCTCGTGCGCCCGGGCGGCCTCGCGCAGGGGATAGGTGGAATCGATGATCGGCTTGACTCGGCCGCTCTCGAACAGCGGCCAGACCGTTTCATAGAGGCCGCGGGCGATCTCGCCCTTGCGCGCCACGCTCTGCGGGCGAAGGGTCGAGCCGGTGATCGTCAGCCGCTTGAGCATGACGGGCGCGAAATTCACCTCGGCGACCGGATTTTTCAGGAACGCAATGTGAACAAGGCGGCCTTCGGGGGCCAGTACCGCGAGGTTGCGCGCGATATAGTCGCCGCCCACCATGTCGAGCACGAGATCGACGCCCTCGCCGCCGGTCACGCCCTTGAGCACCTGGACGAAATCCTCGGCGCGATAATCGATGCCGCGTTCGGCGCCGAGCTGCTCGCAGGTCCGGGCCTTCTCCGCGCCGCCGGCAGTGGCGAAGACGCGGGCGCCGAGCGCGCGGGCGAGCTGGATCGCGGTGGTGCCGATGCCGCTGGTGCCGCCGTGCACCAGGAAACGCTCGCCGGCCTTGAGCCGACCGCGCTCGAAGACATTGGTCCAGACGGTGAAGAACGTCTCCGGCACCGCCGCCGCCTGCACCATGTCGAAGCCGGCCGGAACCGGCAGGCATTGCGGCGCCGGGGCCAGGGTATATTCGGCATAGCCGCCGCCCGCCACCAGCGCCATGCAGCGGTCGCCCGGGCGCCAGTTGCCGGCCTCCGCTCCGACCGCCACGATCTCGCCCGCGACTTCCAGCCCGGGAATGTCGGAGGCGCCGGGCGGCGGCGCATAGGCGCCCTGGCGCTGGAGCACGTCGGGGCGGTTGATGCCGGCCGCCGCCACCTTGATGAGGACATCGCCCGTCCCGACCTGCGGCAGCGGGCGGGTCGCGGGGACCAGCACCTCCGGCCGGCCGGGGCGGCTGATCTCGATGACGGTCATGGTGGCGGGCAGTGCGGTCATGAAAGCCTCTCGGTGGCAACGGTCCGGGATTGGCGCGGCGGGTGCGGGCGAACGGCGCCGACCCTACCCCAATATGGCGGCGCAGGGAATGGCGCGCGAGCGGGCAAAGTGCGGCGCGCAAGGTACCAGGCCGCGTCGCACAAGGTGGCACGCGGCGGCGCGTCCCGCCCGGCCCCGTCCTCAGGCCCTGGCGGGGCCGGGCCGCGGACGGCTATGATGACGGGAGCGGCGCGCAGAGCCGGCGGATCAGCCCGGCTTCACGCCCCCGACAGATCGCGGAGAGGCCGATGGACACCGACGATATCGCACCGCCGCCGAAGCCCAAGGTGGGTCCGGCGCTCGAAACCCTCTCGATCGCCGAGTTGGAAGCCCATATCGCCAGGCTCGAAGCCGAGATTCTCGCGACCCGCGCCACCATCGCCGCCAAACGCCAGGTCCGCGGCCAGGCCGAAAGCCTGTTCGGCGGCGGGTGAGGGGGGGCGGGAGCGGATTGGTCCTAGTTTTGGCTCTTGAGCCTTATGGTCGTCGGGTGCCAAGTGTCCTGCGACGGGAGTTGATCCGAAGCGGACGTGTGGCTCTATTGGCCGTACCGGCTTTTCGACTTATCTATCGCTTATTCTTGATGAAAAGTTTCGGATGAATCGGTTTTGATCTCAGTTTTTTCGGTTTTTATCCCCCAGTTTTTGACCCGCTTGGCGTTTATCAGACTCTCTTTCCCTATTTGACGTAAGGCACTTTCGACGGTTCGGGTGATTGATTCCATGCAGTCGTCGGCATTTGCGATCTCGCGAAATACCAAGGCGCCATTTAAAGCACCCTTTAGATCGGGGCCACGCAGTCGCTTGAAGATACGGACGTAATCGGCCTCGTTCAGTCCGGCAAGTCGGTCCAGATCCTCTTGATTCCACCCACCTCCCTCGGAGAAGTGCTTCAAGATCAGCACGGGATCGCGTGGCACGTTAACCTCGGCGAATTTCTGATCAAAGACACTCTTAACATCCGGGTCTTTTACGAGATTCAGAAAAGAATGATTGTTTAAGTTCCAGAATCCTGATTCTTCCTGGCGGTTGTCAATATAGAATTTAATTAGTTCCCTTGCCTGCTCTCCCAGATCGAATTCCTTGAGAAAGGCGACCGCCTCGCTTAGATCGACGGGTGAGATTGCCCTAACACTTTTTTTGACGGACTCAACCATATTATTGAGAACGACATCTTGGTTGTCGTCAAAAGAGTCGCGAACGAGACCCCAAGCCTGTTTTAAGGCGTTGGCCTTATCTCCTAGATTTAATGTCTCCTGCAATTTATCGGCCTGGTGTTTGACTGCGTCTTCGTCGAAGAATCCCCGTTCCACACCCTCGACGAGTGAGATGTCAAATTCGTCGAAGCGTTGGAAGTTATAGCGCCGCAGCAGGGCTTTAAAGCGAGAGTTTTGATCTTCAACGTTGTCTTTTTGACGATCTATGAAGCTAGAGAAGTGATTGTAGGTCTTGATAAATTCCAGTGGTGGGGCATCGCTAGGCTGAAGTTTGGCATAAACGACGAGGGCGAGAGTTTGCACTGCCTGATTGAAAATCCGCGTGTCGTGGTTGGGCAAGATCTCGTATGCGCGGCGGCAGAAGGCTTCGATTTTCTTGATCACTCTGATATTGACGATGCCGAGAGCCTGGGTGCATTCGGCAAGCCAAGAATAAAATTTGGTGGTTTTGTCGATACCGATCTCCGCCGCCTCCTCTGGCGTCGGATCGAAAGTGATGATTGTATCCGCAATCTTCTCGATTTGTGCTGTGAAGTCTTTCTTGTCCTCTTTGGAGAGTGCGTCTTGATTTAGTATGATTACGACCTTACAGGATTTTTCTTCTTTGAGACTCGATACCAATCCCAAGATGTTCATCGTATTGAGTCCTGAGCTGACGCGCTCCAAGTCGTCGACGCACACGATTTGTTTCCGTACCGTCAGGAATAGAGCTCTACTAAAGCTATTGACATATCTGGTGGAACCAGGAAAGAAACTGGCAAGCCATAAAAGGGGCCCGGGCAAGCTCCGCAATTCAGCCACAACTGACTTAAGGCTTTTCAGATCGGGTTTTTTACCGGCTACCCGACCATCTACGGTGTTCTCCACAATGGCAGTACGAACGTCGTCCAATGCATTGCGGCCAAACAGGGAGACGTAGGCGTATTTCTTCAATTTGACAGCGTCACGGCCTTGCGCTTGCCGCAGGTAATAATTCCAGGCGTAAGTTTTGCCGACGCCCCATTTACCAGTGATGCAAAGAACCTCAGGTTCGGCGGAGCCAAGGAACCTCAGCAGTTCGGCAGAAAGTAGTTTGATTGACATACGCTCAGGACTCATTGATTGATCCAGAATATGACGATAGCCGCGATGCAGATG
>CALCYJ010000223.1 GCA_937905845.1 uncultured Rhodospirillales bacterium | reverse complement strand
GAACGCGCTGCTGGCCCGCCCCGCCGCGGGCCTGTTCACCCTCCATGTCGCGGACCGGTTCGGCGAGCATGGGCTGGTCGGCGCCATCGTGGTGGCCGAGGGGGAGATCATCGGCCTGGCCATAAGCTGCCGCGTGCTCGGGCTCGGCGTCGAACATACGTTTCTGCGTCATGTCGTGGAGGCGCTCCGATCCGAGCATGCCGGCCTCGCCGCCCGGATCCTCGAGACCGCGCGCAATATTCCCGTCCGCAATCTCTATCGCGACAACGGCTTCACCCGGGGCGCCGACGGGCTCTGGCGTCTGCGGCTTCAGGGCGAAGCAAGCCCGGCGCCGGACGTGCCGTCCCGGGTGGGAGACGCCGTGCGCTGACCCGGATCAGCGCGCGAGAAAGCTCACGCCTTTCGCAGGAAATCGAAGTCGCAACCCTTCTCGGCTTGCAGGACGCTTTGCCGATAGAGCCGGGCGTAGCCCCGTTCGGGCACCGCCGAGGCCGGGCGATAGCCGGCCCGGCGCCGTGCCAACTCGGCCTCGTCCACCAGGAGATCGAGACGGTGGTCCGACACCGAGAGCTGGATGCGATCGCCACTCTCCACCAGCGCCAGCGGGCCGCCCGCCGCCGCCTCGGGCGAGACATGCAGCACGATCGTGCCATAGGCGGTGCCGCTCATGCGCGCGTCCGAAATGCGCACCATGTCCTTCACGCCGGCCCGCGCGAGCTTGGCCGGGATCGGCAGATAGCCCGCCTCCGGCATGGCATAGACGCTTTTCGGCCCGGCGTTCTGCAAGATGAGGAAATCATCCGCCGTCACGTCGAGATCCGGCGCATCGATGCGCGCCGCGAGATCATCGAGCGAGGAAAAGACCACGGCGCGCCCCTCGCGCTCGAACAGGCGCGGATCCGCCGCCGCGCGCTTGAGGATGGCGCCGTTGGGCGCGAGCGATCCGAACAGCGCGACCAGCCCGCCCTCGTTCTGGAAGGGCTGGTCGAGGGTGCGGATGATGGCGCGGTCGATCCAGGGCGCCGCGCCCGACAGGCGCTCGCCCAACGTCTCCCCGGTTATCGTCATGCAGTCGAGATCGAGCAACGGCTTCAACTCGCGCATCACCGCGCCGATGCCGCCGGCGGCGAACAGGTCCGACATGTAATGCGAGCCGGTCGGCTTGAGATCGACCAGAATTGGCGTCTCGTCGGACAGTTTGTTCAGGCGTTCGAGCGACACCGCCACCCCGACGCGGCCGGCGATGGCGGTGAGATGGATCAGCGCGTTGGTCGAGCCGCCGATCGCGAGCAGCACGCGCAGCGCGTTCTCGACCGAGCCTTCGGTGATGATCCGGCTCGGGCGGAGATCGGTGCCGATCATCGCCACCGCCCGGCGCCCGCTCGCCTCGGCGGCGCGCAGCCGGTCGGCATGGACCGCCGGGATCGCGGCGGTGCCGGGCAGGCTCATGCCCAGCGCCTCGGCGATCCCGGCCATGGTGCTGGCGGTGCCCATGACCGCGCAGCTTCCCGCCGTCGTTGCAAGATTGCCCTCGACCTCCGCGATATCCTGGTCGGAAATCTCCTGCGCACGGAACTTGGCCCAGAAGCGCCGGCAGTCGGTACAGGCGCCGAGGCGCTCGCCGTGGTGATCCATCGGCAGCATCGGGCCGCCGACAAGCTGCACCGCCGGCAGGTCCGCCGAGGCGGCTCCCATCAGCAGCGCCGGCACGGTCTTGTCGCACCCGCCGATCAGCACCACCGCGTCCATCGGCTGGGCGCGGATCATTTCCTCGACATCCATCGCCATCAGGTTGCGGAACATCATGCTGGTCGGATTGAGAAAGACCTCGCCGAGCGAGATCGTCGGGAAGTCGAGCGGCAGCCCGCCCGCGGCCAGAACGCCGCGCTTCACCGCTTCGACCAGCTCGGGAAAATGCCGATGGCAGCTATTGAAGCCGCTGGCCGATTGCGCGATGCCGACCACGGGGCGCGACAGCATCTCCGGCGAATAACCCATGGATTTCGCGAACGAGCGCCGCAGGTAGAGCGAGAAATCGGCGTCGCCGTAATTGGTCAGCCCGCGCGCCAGGCCCTGTTTCCTACCGGTCACGGAAATTCCTTCCACAGGCAATCGATCTCGGGCTTAGAGAAAGGCGATCGTGCAGGGGCTGGCGCTTGGCAGGGCGGCGCCGGACGCCGCTATCCCGCCGCTCGCCGCATCGATGGCGAAGGGGACGATCGTATCGCCCTGTTCGTTGGCGACGAGAAGCTGCTCGCCGTGCGGGGTCAGAATCATGAAGCGCGGCTCGCGTCCCTGCGCCGGCGTCCAGCCGATCACGCGCAGCCGCTCTTCCGCCGCATCGAAGGCGAAATGCGTGATCCCGTCCTGCCCGCGATTGGAGGCATGGACGAAACGGCCGCAGGGCGTGATCACGATCGCCGCCGCGGTGCTGGCGCCGAAGAACCCGGGCGGCAGGCAGGGCGCGACGTGCCGCGGGGTCAGGACGCCGGCCGCGGCATCGAAGCCACAAGTCGCAACCGAGGAATCGAGTTCGTTGACCACGAAGGCGATCGGGCGGCTCGGGTGGAAGACGATGTGGCGCGGGCCGGCGCCCGGCCGCATCAGGGCCTGGCTCACGATCCGCAAACCTCCCCGATCGGCATCCACGGCGAGGACGAAGATCCGGTCCAGCCCCTTGTCGGGCACCAGAAGAAAGCGGCCGGATGGATCGAAGACGACGTGATGCGGGTGGGAGAGGGTCTGTTCCGTGCGGTGCGGCCCGGTCGCCCCCGGGAGCGGGAGAAGGTGCGAAAACGCTTCAAGCCCGCCGTCGGGGCGGACTGGCAGCAGGGCGAGCGAGCCGCTCGCGTAATTGGCGACGACGAGAAACCGGCTCGATGGATCGAGCGCCTGGTGCACGCCGTTCAGGCCGCCGGTCGGGGCTTGGCCGAGCGGGCGCAGCCGGCCGGTCGAGGGTTCGATCGCAAAGGCGCTGGCGTAATCGGCGTCACCGTGCACGGCATAGAGGATTTTCCGGGCCGGGTCGGTAATCAGGAACGACGGGTTGACGAGATCGCCGACATGATCGATCAGAACCCAGGGTGCGGGCGGCGGCGCGATCCGGTAGACGTCGATGCCCTGACCCCGCGCCAGGCGCTTCGCCGTGGTGAAGCAGCCGACGAAGGCCAGGCTCGGCGGGGTTGCGGGAAGAGGGGAGGGGGGTCCGGCCAGGGTTGTCATCGCGGTATTTTCCCGTCTTTCTATCGCGCCGTCTTCGCCTGATCGCGGCGGAAAGCCTCGTAGCGCGCCTTGGTCTCGGCATTCGGCGGATAGAGGCCGGGGAGGGGAACGCCGCTTTCGACCTCCCGCATGATCCAGGCTTCAAGCTGTTCCTGATCAAGCGCGACGGCCACGATCTCGTCCAGCAGCGCGGCCGGGATCACGACGGCGCCGTCGGCATCGACGACGACCACGTCGTCCGGAAAGACCGCGACCCCGCCGCAGCCGATCGGCTCCTGCCAGCCGACGAAGGTCAGGCCGGCGACCGAGGGCGGCGCCGCGACGCCGCTGCACCAGACCGGCAGATCGGTCGAGAGAACGCCGGCAACATCGCGCACCACCCCGTCCGTCACCAGCCCGGCCACCCCGCGCTGCCGCATGCGCGCGCACAGGATGTCGCCGAAAATGCCGGCATCGCTGACGCCCATCGCGTCCACCACCGTGATGCAGCCCGGCGGCATGGCCTCGATGGCGGCGCGGGTCGAGCGCGGCGAACTCCAGGATTCCGGGGTGGCGAGATCCTCGCGCGCCGGCACGAAGCGCAAGGTGAAGGCGCGGCCGACGATGCGCGGCTGATCGGGCCGCAGCGGCCTTGTGCCGCGCATCCAGACGTTGCGCAAGCCTTTCTTGAGCAGCAGCGTGGTGAGGGTTGCGGTGGAGACGCCGGAGAGTTTCGCGACTTTCGTGTCGTCCAATACCATCGTCGGGCTCCTTTGGCGTTCGAGGATTTCGGCACTCAGGGGCCTAAGATCGAGCCGCCATTCGCGCCGATGACCAGGCCGTCAGGACAGGCCGCGCCCCTCCCTTGGCCGCAGGAAGCATAGGCTGGCGCCGGCAACAAAAAAATGCCTGTTTCCAGGCATTCGGAAGATTTTTGCGGGCTTGCCGCCGGCGCCTTCGGGCGCATCCGGGCGCTCTCAGAGCGGGGTGCAGCGGATCGTGCCGTCTTTCTCCGAGGCGGCAATCTCGGCCGGCGACAGGCCGGCGAGGTCGCGGAGGATTTCCGCGCTATGCTGGCCCAGGAGCGGCGGCGCCAGCGCCGCGCCGCCCGGCGTCGCGGAGAGATGGATGGGTGTGGCGATCGTCTTCAGCGGACCGAGCGTCGGGTGAGGCAGATCGGTGATCATGCCGCGCGCGATCAGCGCCGGATCGGTGCAGACCTCGCCCACGCTGCGGATCTTGCCACAAGGGATACCGGCGGCACCAAGGCGCTCGATCCAGTCGGCGGTGCTGCGGCCGGCGATCATCGTGGCGATGGCGGGCACCAGTTCGGCCCGGTGCTCGACCCGCCCGGCGCCGGTCCTGAAACGGGCGTCGCCGCCCCAGTCGGCGCGGCCGGTCACGCGGCAGAACGTCTGCCACAGGGCATCATTGGCGACGGCGAGGGTGATCCAGCCGTCGGCCGCCTGGAAGGGTTCATAGGGCACGATCGTGGCATGGCTGTTGCCGCGCCGCGTCGGGCTCGCCCCGGTCGCAAAGAAGATCCCGGCATTGAAGGTGAGAAGCGAGGCCATGGCATCGATCATCGCGAGATCGACCCGCTGCCCCCGCCCGGTGCGCTCGCGGGCATAGAGCGCCAGGAGGATGCCCTGCATCGCCAGCGCCCCGGTGACGAGATCCGCAACCGAGGTGCCGACCTTGGCCGGCGGCCCGCCGGCAGCCCCGGTCAGGTCCATGATACCGCCCTCGCCCTGGACCACCAGGTCATAGCCCGGCCGCGCGCGGTCGGGGCCATCGGCGCCGAAGCCCGAGATCGCGCAATAGATCAGTCGCGGGTTCCAGGCCGCGAGCCGCTCGTAGCCCAAGTTCAGGCGCTCCGCCGTTCCGGGACGGAAATTCTCGACGAAAATATCCGCCTTCTCCACCAGGGGGCGGATGATCCGCTCCGCGGCCTTGCTTTTGAGATCGAGGGCGAGGCTGCGCTTGTTGCGGTTGATCGACAGGTAATAGGCCGCCTCGCCGCCGACGAAGGGCGGGCCGAAGCCGCGGCTGTCATCGCCCTGGACCGGCTCCTCCACCTTGATGACATCGGCGCCCATGTCGCCCAGCATCATGGTGCAATAGGGCCCCGAGACCACGCGGGTGACATCGAGGACGCGGATGCCGTCGAGCGGCTTCATCTGGCGAGGGGCTTCATCTGGGCAATTCCGTTCCCGCGGCCTGTCAGGCGATCGCGTCGGCCAGCGCCGAAAGCGTCGGCACCACCAGATGCGGCTGATAGGGCGTTTCCTCGTAGGGACGCTGGCGGCGGTTGATGAAGGCGCCTTTCATCCCGGCCGCCTGCGCGCCGATACAATCGAAAGCATGGTTGGCGACATGCATGACCTGCCCGATGTCGGTGCGCAAGCTTGCCGCCGCCCGGGCTTAGGTCGCGGCATGCGGCTTGAAATAGCCGGCATCGGCAATCGAGAGATAGGCGTCGAACTCGAAACCGATATGGGGCTTTGCATTTTCCAGCATGTCGGGATCGCCGTTCGAGAGGATCGCGAGCCGGTAGCGCCCCTTGAGCCGCCCGAGCGCGGAAAGCGCGTCCTCGAAGGGTTTCAGCGTCTCGATCTTCGCCACCAGCGCCACGACCTCGTCCCTTGTATGGGGGATGCCGGCGCGCTCCAGCGTCAGCGTCAGCGCCCGGCGGCCGATCTCGCGATAGGGCGTGTGGCCGCGATCGATCAGCGCGTCGATCATCGAATTCTCGAAATGCGTGCGCCGCCACCAGGTGACGAAAGCATCGGGCCGCCCCGTCCATCCCTTGGCCGCGAGATAGGGCGTCGCCGCCTCGATCAATCCTTTCTGCATATCGACGATCGTGCCGTAGAGATCGAAGGTCAGGGTGGTGACGTTCCGCTTGATTTCGTCGGCGCGCAAACTGCCGCTCGGCATGGGCATGGTTCTCTCCTGCAAGGCGCTTGCCCGGGGTCGGGCCTGTCCGGGGTGGGCAGGAGGGCACTCTAGGCGCCAGGCTTACTATTCGTAAAATCGATTTTATGTATAATGATATCCGTATCAGAAATACTATAGGCCGCAGATGCCCGGCACCGTCAATCTTCGCAGCATCGATCTCAATCTCCTGGTGGCGCTCGAAGCCCTGATCAAGGAGGGCCAGGTGACGCGCGCGGCCCAGCGGATCGGCTTGAGCCAGCCGGCGATGAGCGGGGCGCTGCGCCGCCTGCGCCAGATCTTCGGCGATCCGCTGCTGATCCGGACGGCGAGCGGCATGCAGCCGACGCCGCGGGCGCTGGCGCTGTCCGGGCCGCTGCAACAGAGCCTGCGCCAGATCGAGCGGCTGTTCGAGGCCGACCGGATTTTCGATCCCGCCGCCTCGACCCGCACCTTCACCCTGCGCATGTCGGACCTGCTGGAACTATTGCTTCTGCCGCCGCTGCTGGCGAAGCTGGAGGCGGCGGCGCCGACGCTTGGCCTCGATATCGTGCATCTCTCGCCCGAGGGGACGATCGAGGCGCTGGGCGACAACGGGATCGATCTTGCCGTCAGCACCGGGCTCCGGCATTCCCGCGCGATCCGCTCGGAGGTGCTGTTTACCGACCGCATGGTCTGCCTGATGCGGCGCGATCACCCGGCGGCCCGGCGCAAGCTCACGCTCGATGCCTTTCTCGCCTTGCGCCACATGAAAGTCTCGATGAGCCCGACCGACAGCCGCTTCGTCGACAATGTGCTGGCGGGGATGAAGCGGACGCGCGCGGTGCGGCTGAACGTGCCGCATTGGCTGGTGGTGCCGCAGGTTCTGCGCCGCACCGATCTCGTCGCCGTCATGTCGGAGCGCGCGGCGGCGGCGTTCGACGACGAGGCGATTCTGCGCCGCGATCTCCCCTTCGCCTCGCGCGCCTTCACCTGGTGCCTCTATTGGCACCGCCGCACCGATGACGAGCGGGCCTGCCGCTGGCTGCGCGACCGGGTGCGCGAGGCGGCCGGGGCGATCGGCACCGGCACGGGCCGGCCGGAATGAGCTCACGCGGCTTTTGACAGCGGCGCGGCGTCGTTTAGGCTAGGCTCGGGCCCGGCCGCGGGAATTGACCTGGCGGCCGGGAGCCATACCTCGATCGGAGTTCCGCCGCCGTGCGACCAAAGCCAATTCATCTAAGCCTTCTGTCCTTGCTGCTGTTCGCGCTCTGTGCCTGCTCGTCGCCGCCGCCAGGCCCGGTGGCGCTCCCGGCCGCCTGGCCAGAATTCACGGCGGCCCCAGGCATTACCGCGAAGCTTGACGCCCCCCGCGAAGTGGCGGCGAAAGCGGCGCTGATCAGCGCCCGGATCGTGCTGACCAACACCGGCACGCAGCCGCGCACCCTGAGCGTGCCGACGCCCTGCGATATTGAGGATTGGCGCCTGCTCGACGCCGCCGGGCATCCGGTGATGGCCAAGCATCCCGAGACCTGTAGCCATGAGGCCCAGAGCCGAACGCTGGCGCCGGGTGCCAGCCTT
>CALCYJ010000222.1 GCA_937905845.1 uncultured Rhodospirillales bacterium | reverse complement strand
TATGATCGGCGAATTGCAGCGTGTCGATATTGGTGAGCAGGTTGGTCCCCTGCGCGCCGGTCGTATCGGTCACGGTCCAGCCGTTGGCGGTCTGGGTGATCTGGTAATTGGCTTCATCGCCACTGAAGACGACGGTATCCTGGCCGCCGCCGCCGATGATCGTGTCGCTGCCGCCGCCGATAACGAACGTGTCGTTGCCGCTGCCTCCGATCACGTGATCATGGCCGCGCTCGGTCAAGATGTAATTGTCACCGCTGCCGCCGGTGACCGAGCCGTCCTCCGGCGAATAATCGATCAGGTTGACCGACGCGTCGGCAAACTGCGCTATCTGGATCTTGGTCAAGGATGCGATGCCGTCATGACCCGTGGTGTCGGTGATCTGGAAGCCGTCCGACCCCATGGCAATCTGATAATTCGCCAGATCGCCGCTGAAGACGACGGTGTTGGTGCCGCCATAGCCGTCGATGCGATCCGCACCCGCCCCGACATGAATCGTGTCGTTGCCGCTCCCCCCGTCGATCGTGTCATTGCCCGAATTGGCGTAGATCGTATCGTTCAGGCTGTTGCCGTTGGCATCGAGATTGGCGCTGCCAGTCAGGATCATCGTCTGCACGTTGCCCGGCATCCCGGGATAGGAACCCCCGGCGATGAGCGTATTGCTCGCCGCATTCGCCTGGGCGATGACGACGTCGCCGTAGTTCGTCACCACGAACGTATCGTTGCCGGTCCCGCCGATCATCGTATCCACGCCGGTGCCGCCGATGAGCTGATCGTTGCCCGAATTGGCGGTCAGCACGTCGTTGCCGGCATTCCCCGTCGCCGTGAGGTTGGCACTGCCCAGAAGCGTCAGGTTGTTGACGTTCTTGGGCAGCGTATAACTCACCGTGCTATAAACGATATCGCCGTTCGTATAGGAACTCTCAATAATATTCGTCGCCGCGTTATTGACGTAGAAGACATTGTCCCCGCCGTTGCCGTAAAGCGTCTGCGGCGAGGTGGTGGACAGAAGATCCGTGTCGGTAGGATCGAGAAGATTGGTCGAATCAGACCCGGTAGTGTTGCTCGCGGTGCTAACGCCGGACATTCACGTCCCTCCACATCAACGATAATCAAATAATAATGGAGTAATCTACGACAGACCGGAATATAAACCGCACACCTTGTACAAAAGTTAACAGCATCATCGCAGTTATTACTAAATAACAAACGACTTCCTAATAAAATAGATAAAATTATTCGTGAATTTTCGTAACAGCTCTGCCCCCGCGGCATCGCGCCCGCGCAAACCTCGGCTCACGCCACCCGATAGGGTCGCGGACGGCAGGGCATTCCAGGATCAAATCCAATCGAGGAATGTCTTTAACCTGTTGTTTTTACGGATATCTCTATCGAGAGAGGGGGGCCGCTTTTCCGCAGACTGACCTATGGCTGCTGGTCGCGGATGGCACGGAAGAGCGCGATCTGCCCGGCCGTGGTGCTGTCCCAGCTGAAGGATTCGGCATAGCGCCGCGTCGCGGCGCGCTCCGGAGGCTGGGCAGAGAGGGCGCGCACCGCTTCGACGACAGATTCGGGCGTGCGTTCGGTCATGAGCCGGCCGGCGGCGGGCCCCGCCACCACCTCGGGCGTGCCCCAGACGTTGGAGGCCACGACCGGTGTGCCGCAGGCCATGGATTCGAGCAGCACATTGGCCCAGCCCTCGCGCGAGGAGGCCAAGATCATGATATCGGCCGCGGTATAGATCTCGGGCAGCCGGTCGTGGGGCACGGGTCCGAGGAACCGCACCCGCGTGGCGACGCCTAGGCTCTGCGCCAGCGCTTCGAGCGCGCCGCGCTCCTCGCCCTCGCCGGCGATGAGCAGGTCGAATTCCGGCAATGAAGGGAGCGCGCGGATGACGAGATCATGCCCCTTGCGGGCGATCAGCGCGCCGACCGAGAGCAGCGTCGGCCCGGTAAGCCCTAGGCGGGCGCGGGCAGCCAGGCGCTCCTGCGGCCGGAACAGCGCAAGATCGACGCCGTTGCGCAAGACCCGGACGCGCTCGGGCGCGACGCCCAGGGCGACAAGACTGTCCTTCAGTGCCGCGCAGACGGTGATCAGCCCTGCCGCGCGATCGGCGGCATAGCGGATGAGGCGGCGCGGCAGCGCGTAATCGGGAATGAGATTGAGGTCGGTGCCGCGGGCGGTGATGGTCACCGGGCGCCCGAAATGGCGGCCGAGCAGGATGGCGGCGATGCCGTCGGGATAGAAATAATGCGCGTCGATCACCTCGAAATCATAGCCGGCGGCCCGCAGCCGGCGCACCGTCGGCAGCGCCCCGAGATAAAGTGAGAACGGCGCCGCCAGCATGCCGACCTTGGGCGGCAGAGCGTAGCGCGGATGGTGGATATCGATGCCGTGGCGCACCTCATAGCGCGGCACGCGGGCAAAGCGGCTCCAGGCCTTGAAGCGCGGGTGATCGAGCGGGAACCAGGGACAGGGCGCCACGACATGGGCCGTGGCCGCGCCGCTGGCGAGGAGATGGCGCAGACGGTTCTCGACGAAGACGCCGTGCTGGGGCTGGGCGGCGTTGGGATAGAGGGTGGAGAAGGTGAGCAGGCGCACGGGTGGCGAGGGTGCCGCCGGCATCGCCGCCATGGCCGGGCCGCCGGACGCGCTGCTCATTGCCGGCCGCCATCGGGAAAGGCGCCGAGATCGAGCGGGCGCGGCCAGCGCCGGGCGCGCCCGGAGGCCGGCGCCAGATAGACGGCAACGGGGAGAAGCGAGCGTCCCGCGCCCTGTCCGGGATCCGCGCCGGCGCCGATCGCGGGCGAGCGGGGCGCGAGATGATAGTCCCATCGGGCGGCGGCGGCGAAGCCGCCCTGGTAATGTTCGATACTGTGATCGATGCTGCCTGGCCCGGCCAGCGGCATGCCGGGGCCGGCGAACAGGCTGTTGGTGATCCGCACCGGCGTCGCCGGATCGCGGTCGCGCACAAAGATCGCGCCGGGCAGGCTGCTGACGAACGTATCGTTGGCGAGGAAGAAGCCCTGCGAGGGATTGTGCCGACTTTCCTCGGCAAACGACACCGCCACCCGGTTCTCGGCCAGCACTCCCTTCTGCAGCACGGTCCCGATGATATAGGCGGTGCCGCCGTCGGGAAGATCGACCAGCATGCTGCCATCGCCCCCGGCGAGATTGCCGATCCAGTCATAGAGGATGCGGGTGAGGGCGGCGCGGCTCTTCACCTCGTGGCCGATATGGGCCTCGTGCACGAAGCTGAAGCGCAGCGTGAAGCTTTTCACCCGCCCGACATAGATATTGTGGGAATAGCCGTCGCCCGCGCCGTTGCGGGCGAATTCCGAACGCTCGATATCGATCGAGCTGCTGGCGATATTGCTGGCGAGGATGCCGTCCTGATTGTCGTGAAAATAGCAGCCGGAGACCAACGTATGTCCTGGCCCCTGGATGCGCAGGCCGGAGCCGTTCTTGTCGGGCACCTTGGCCCCGGAGAATTCGATGTTCAGCACGCGGACATCGCGCCCCTTGAGCACCCAGATCCCCTTGCCATCGGCATTCCGTCCCTCGGCGACGATATGCGGGCGGCCGCCGACGCCTTCGATCGTGAGATCGTTCTGGCGCCAGACCGCGACATCGCCGCGATAGGTGCCGGGGTCGATCTCGACGATCGCGCCGTCGCCTACCGCCGCCGCGGCCTCGGACGGCAGGTGGAACTGCCGCCCCGGCCCGACATGCACCACCCGATCCGGCGCAGGCGATGCGGCATGGGCGGAAGGGCCGCCGCCGCTCAGAAGAAGAGCGGCCGCGCCGGCCATAAGCCCATGCCGGCGCCGCACGCTATTTCCCGCCGAGCTTGCGATAGAGCGCCTGTGCCGCGGCCTGGTCGTCGAAAGTCTTGCCGCCGGCCAGAAGTTTTGCCAGAAGCGCGCGCGCCTGGTCCGTCTTGCCGGTCGCATTCAAGCCGACGGCCAGGTGATAGGTGATCGCGCTCTCCGTGGGGGCGAGCTTGTGCGCGGCATCGAGCAGCGTGACGCCTTTTGCCTTGTCGCCCTTCTGCACCAGAAGATAGCCGAGCGTATCGGCCACCGCCGAGGATTTCGGCGCCAGCTTGTACGCCTCCTCGGCGGTGGGAATGGCCTTGGCATTGCCGAGCTGGCCATAGACCCAGGCGAGGTTGTTGAGCACCGCGGCATTACCCGGCGACTGCTTGTTCAGCGTCTCGTATTCCGCCGCCGCCTCTGGGTATTGTTTCTGCTGCAACTGATAATTGGCGAGCGCCATGCGGGCGAGCGAATCCTTCTCGTTGTGGCCAATCCAGGCCTGCAAGCTGGAAACCGCGCCGGCGAGATTGCCGGCGGCACTGAGGGCCTGGGCCTGACGCAGCGCCACGGCGGTCGTGGGCTGCTTGGTCATCGCGAGGGTGTAATCGGCCTCCGCCTCGCGCGGCATCCCGGCTTTAAGCTCGGTATCGCCGACCAGGATATCGGCGCTCGCCTCCTTGGGGTGGCTCTTGCGCCAGTCCTCCGCCTGCTGCACCGCGCCCTTCTTGTCGCCGGCCTCGAACGCCATGTCGATGAGATCGGCCTTGGCGGTCACGAAGTTCGGGTCGAGCGTGAGTGCCTGGTCCAGCGCATGGCGGGCGCCGGCGACATCCTTGGTGGCAAAGAGCGCGGAGGCGAGGCGCTGCTGGGCCTGCGGCGATTTCGGCAGCACGACGGTAAGCTGGCGGAAGGTGGTGACGGCATCCGCCGCCTTGCCGGAGGCAAGCTGCGCCTGGCCCAGCGCATCGAGCGCGGCCGGCTGATTGGGCGCCGTCACCTGAAGCTCCTGCGCTTCCGTCAGCGCCTTCTGGGGATCGCGCGCCGCGAGATAGGCGGCGATCAGCCGCAAGCGCGGCGCCGTCTCGTTCGGATTATTGTCGCGCGCCTTCTGCAGCCAGACGATGCCGTCCGCCGGCTTTTGCTGCGCGAAGGAGAGATTGGCCAGCCCGGTCAGGGCATCGAGGTTCTTCGGATCGTACTTCAGAATGTCCTGATATTCCTCGGCCGCCTTCTTGGGATCGCCGAGCCTGGCATCGAGCTGCGCCAGATTGACATGCGCCGGGGTGAATTTCGGCTGCAAGGCCAGCGCCTTGCCGAATTGCGTGCGGGCGCCGTCGGTATCCTGCCGCGCCTCGGCGACCGCGCCGAGAAGATTGTAGGAGAGCGGATTCTTCGGCTCCGCCGCCGCCAGGCTCTCCGCCGCCTTCTGCGCCGGGTCAAGCTCGCCGCGGCGCAAATGGGTCAGGACCAGCAGCACCCGCGCCGACTGGTCCTTGGGGTCGGTTTCGATCGCCGCTTCGAGATCCTTGATCGCCTCCTCGGACTGGCCGACGCGCAGCCGCCCCACCGCCACTTCGGTACGGGTATTGGCGTTATTGGGCGCGAGCGCCGCCGCCTTGTTGAAGGCATCAAGGGCTTTCGAGGGCTGATTGACGCGCAGATAGGCATTGCCAAGGGCGGCGAGAAGCTCAGGGTTCGGCGGCGTCTCATCGGCCCCGGGCTTCAGCGTATCCACCGCCTGTTGCCCCAGGCCTTGACCGAGCAGCAGATCGCCCAGCATGATGCGTGCGCGCGCATCGCCCGGCGCCAGGCGGAGATAACTTTCGAGATTGGTCCGCGCCTGCTCAAGCTGCTTCTGCTGATATTGCAGCGTGCCGAGCAGGAACAGGCTCGGCGGATAGGTCAGCGCGTTCTGCTCGCGCTCCAGCACGTCGATCGCATCGCCCGGCTGCTTGCGGCGCGCGAGCAGCAGCGCCTTGAGGTAGTTGCCGACCGGATGATGGGGCGAGAGTTTCAGCACCGCCTCGACATCCTTGTCGGCATCATCGAGCTTGCCGCCGTCGATCAGCAGCACCGCCCGGCCGATATGGGCCAGGAGCTGATTGGGATCGGCGGCCAGCGCCTGGTCGAAATATTTCACCGCCTGGTCGGCGTGGTGGCTCAGGCGCTCGATCTCGCCCTTGAGCGCCAGCGCTTCCGCATCCTTGGGCGCAAGCTTCAGCGCCTGATCGATCTCGGGATCGGCCTCGGCGATCTTGCCCTGGCCGATGGCGACGCGGGCCAGTCCGATATAAGCCCGGGGCTCCTTGGCATTGAGCTTGGCGGCCGCGGTGAAATCCGCCGTGGCGGCATCATATTGGTGCAGGCCGAGATCGGCGTAGCCGCGCACGAGCAGGGTCTCGATCTGCGCCGCCGAGGTGCCGGCGTTCTCGGGCACGCTCTTCAGCACTTCCTCGAACTTGGCCTGGTTGAGGTAGGCGTGGGCTAGCGGCATATCGACCCTGGTCGCCGCGATGCCATAGCGCTCGGCCGCCTTCAGCTCCGTCTCGGCGGAAACCGGATCGCCGGCCAGCAGCAGCGCCTCTCCCAGCGCCAGGCGCATCTTGCCGTCGTCGGGTGCCTTCTGCACGGCATTGCGGAACTGGATCAGCGCCGCGGCGACATCGCCCTTCTTCAGCAGCTTCTCGCCATCCTGGTAATAGCCGCCGGCGCCATGCGGCGTCAGCTTGTAATAGCCGCCGCCTGCGAGTGCCAGCAGGACTACCGCGCCGCCGGCCCCGATCCAGAGCCGGCCTTTGCCGTGATTGCCTCGCGTCATGCGTCTTGCGCCTTTTCTCGTTCTAGCCCAGAGGAATGTCGTCTTGAGCCCCGGTCGCCGGACGCGGTCCGGAAACAGGATCCCAGAGGGTCGTTTTGCCGCATATTCTTGTCGGAAAGGTTAATCCGCATCGCCCTTAGACCTTGATCTTGTAGTTGCGGATCAGCCCGTAGAGCGTCGGCCGGCTGACGCCCAGGAGCTTGGCCGCCTGCAACACATTGCCGTCCACCTGGGCCAGCGCCTGCTCCACCGCCGTCCGTTCGGCGTGCTGGCGCACCTCGCGCAGCGTCGCGGTGCCGCTCGCACCCTCCGCCTCCGGCTCGCCCGGCGTCAGATCGAGCCCGGCGGCGGTGACGAGATCGCTTTCCGCCATCAGCACCGCGCGCTTCAGGCGGCTCTGCATCTCGCGCACATTGCCCGGCCAATTGTGCTGGGCGACGGCGGCCCTGGCCTCGCTGGTGAAGCCGCGCACGGCGCTATGGTACTGGGCAGCGAAACTATTGAGGAAGTAATGCGCCAGCACCAGCGCGTCGCCGCTGCGGGCGCGCAGCGGCGGGATCTCGATCACGAACTCGTTCAGCCGATAGAGAAGGTCGCCGCGATAGCGCCCCTCCTTGATCATCTCGGGAATATTCTGGTTGGTGGCGCAGATGATACGGACATCGACGGGGATCTGCTGGCGGCCGCCGATGCGCTCGATCACCCGCTCCTGGAGGAAGCGCAGCAGCTTCACCTGCAAGGGCAGCGGCACGTCGCCGATCTCGTCCAGGAACAGCGTGCCCTCGTTCGCCAGCTCGACCTTGCCCAGGGATTGTTTGATGGCGCCGGTGAACGAGCCCTTCTCGTGGCCGAACAGCTCGCTTTCGAGCAGATTCTCCGGAATGGCGCCGCAATTGATGGCGATGAAGGGCCGCTCGCGGCGCGGGCTCAGATCGTGCAGCGCGCGGGCCAGGACCTCCTTGCCGGTGCCGCTCTCGCCCAGCAGCAGCACCGTCACATCGGTCGGCGCCACCTTCTCCACCATGCGGCAGATCTGGAGCATCTCGGGCGCGCAGGTGACGACGCCGCGCAGCGGCGTATTGTCCCCCGCCTGGTTGGCCTGCCGCAGCTCCTCTTCGAGCGTATGCAGGTTGAGCGCCCGGCCGATGATCAGCTTGAGGACTTCCACGTCCATCGGCTTCTGGCAGAAATCGTAGGCGCCGAGGCCGATCGCTTTCAGGGCGTTGGCGCGGTCCTCGTTGCCGGACATGATGATGACCTTCACCCCCGGCTCTTCGATGCGGATCTCCTCCAGCGTCGCCAGGCCCTCGCTCGCGCCCTGGGTATCGGGGGGCAGGCCGAGGTCGAGCACCGTCACCGCCGGCCGCTTGGTCCGCACGATATCGAGCGCCGTCTCGCGGTCGGCGGCATCGAATACCTCGTAATCGGAGAAGCTCCACCGCAACTGCCGGCGCAGGCCGGCGTCGTCCTCGACAAACAGCAGGCGGGGCTTGCGCTGGGTCATGGCGTTACCGCCTGGACTGCCGGCGCCAGGGCCTCGCCCGCCTGCGGAAAGCTTGCCCGCATCGTCGTCCCCTGCCCCGGCACGCTCATCACCGTCAGGTTCCCCTTAAGCTCGCGCACCAGCTCGCGGCACTGATAGGCGCCGATGCCATAGCCCGCTTCCTTGGTGGAATTGCCGGGACGGAACAATTGCTCGCGGATGAAATTCGCGTCCATGCCCGGTCCATTGTCCTCGACTTCGATGATCGCCATTCCGTCGGCTCGCCGCAACACCACCTGCACCTGTCCTTCGGGCCCAGCCGCCTCGGCGGCATTCTGCACCAGATGACCAAGGATCGCCTTGAGCAATCCTTCGTCGGCGACGAGCGGAAGATTCTCCGCCTCGGCCCGCAACACCGGCACCGGCCGTATCGCCGCGCGCTTGGCCATCAGCTCGCGGGCCAGCGGCACGAGATCGATCGTCGTCGCACTCCGGTCCTTCTTGCGCTCGGCGTTGATCTGCGCCAGCAGCCGGTTCATGCTGTCCACCGAATCGCGGACGCTCAAGATGAGATCGCGCTGGAATTCCGGATTGTCGCCGTGCCGGTCGGCGTTCGACAGCAGCAGCGAAAGCTGGCTGATCATCGTCTTGATATCGTGGATCACGAACGCGAAGCGCCGGTTGAAGATCTCGACCTGGCGCGCATCGGCCAGCGCGCGGACCGCGGCCTGCTCGCCAAGATAGCTCGCCGCCTGCCTCCCGACCGTGCGCAGCAGGTCGAAATCCTCCCAGTTGAGCTGGCGCGCCGCCCGCGGCCGCTGGAGCAGAAGAAAGCCTAAAAGCCGCTCGTTGTGATGCAGCGGCAGAAGCAGCCAGGCCGCCGGCTCCCCATTGAGCCAGGCCGGTAGATCAAGGCCCGGATGGCGCGCGGGATCGGCCTGCAATTCCGCCAGAGAAACGATCCAGTTGCGCTGCGCGAGGAAGGCGACACGGGCGCCCTCGATCGGCTCGTGCCCCTCGATCCGGCCGTAATTCCACTGCGCCGACAGCGCATAGGCCTGCGCCCCGTCGTCCCATTGCCACAGGCCGCCGCCCGGACAGTCGAGAATATTGGCGATGGCGCGCACCACCCGCTCGCCGAGATTGGCGCCGCTCTCCTCCAAGGCCACCGTCTTGATGAAGCGCAGCCATTCCTCGCGGTAATCGTATTTGTAGGCGAAGAGATTCTTGGCGATGAAGACCTTGGCGTGGGCGCGGATCTTCCCCGAGGAGACGACGGTGACCAGCATGATCAGCGCCGCGAAGAAGAACGCCACCTGGAGCAATTCGCCCCAATCGCCGCCGAAATAGCGGATGTAATAGCCCGCCGCTCCCATCAGCAGGAGATAGAGGCCGCCACCCACCACCGTCGCACTATGGAAGACCAGGCGGCGCGAGGCCGAGATGGATTGCGTCCAGACGACATTGCGGCGGAGCGCTACGGCCAGCAGCGGCACGATCATCAGCGCCACCACGCCGCGCCCGTCGAGAAGCTGGCGGTTGACCTGGCGGAACAGCAGCGCCTCGGCATAGATGTAGAAATCGTAGGCGAAGAAGCCCCCAAGACCCAGGCCCAGGAACTTCACCAGCCAGAAGCGGTCGGCGCCGGTATCGCGGACCAGATTCTCGACCAGGACCAGCCCGACGAGCGCCAGTCCGACCGCGCCGGAAAAGCGCACCAGCCGCAGCGCCGCCGCGGATGGCTCGGGCAGGTAGGCTTCACCGAGCAGGCCCGCGACCGCCAGGACGGCGAGGACCAGGCCCGCTATGACCGCCAGCCGCACGCCGCCCGGAGATGCCCCCGTGCCGGCGGCATAGAGAAGAAGGCGCGCCAGGAACAGGATCCAGAAAACGCTGGCCAGCACCGCCGCGATCGGATCGGCGAGCAGCAGCAGCCGCGCCGAGGCCAGGGCCAGCGGCGTCTGGTTGACGATCACGATATCGCGCAAGGCCACCGCCAGCATCCAGCTCGCCATGAGCACGCAAGCGGCGACGATCAGTCGCGCGGCGCCGGCGCCGGCGGCACGGCGCAGCAGCACGAGCGCCAGCAGCAGATAGGCCGCGGCGCCGACAACATGGATGTAATAGGCAAGACTCATCGGCGATTGCGCCCGCTCAACTGCTTGTCACCGCACGCCCTTGGGGAAGAAGATGACCTGCACGGTGGCCATCAGAACAAGAAGATCGAGCATCAGACTATAGTTCTTGATGTAGTAGAAGTCGTAGGAAAGCTTCTCCTTGGCATCCTCGACCGAGGCGCCATAGGGATAATTGATCTGCGCCCAGCCGGTAATCCCCGGCCGCACGCGGGCGCGCTCGTTATAGTAGCGGATTTCCTTGGAGAGGCTCTCGACAAAGAACGGGCGCTCGGGCCTGGGTCCGATGAAGCTCATGTCGCCCCGCAGCACGTTGAGCACCTGGGGGATCTCGTCAATGCGGGTCTTGCGCAGGAACGAGCCAATGCGGGTGATGCGCGGATCATCGGTCGCCGCCCATTGCGAGATGCCGTTCTTCTCGGCGTCCTGGCGCATGCTGCGGAACTTGTAGAGGGTGAAGACGCGGCCCTGGCGCCCGACCCGCTCCTGGGCATAGAAGACCGGCCCGGGACTGTCGATCTTCACCATCAGCGCCACGACCAGCATCAGCGGCCCGAGAAAGAGCGCGAAGACCGCGCTCACCACCAGATCGAGCAGCCGCTTGACCGCGCTGTTCAGCCGCCGGCCGACGCGGAAGCCGTCGGAATAGATCAGCCAGCTCGGGTCCAGCGCATCGAGCATGACCTGTCCCGTCTCCCGCTCCCAGAAGGTGAGATAGTCGATGATGGTGATGCCACCGAGGCGGCAGGAGAGCAGCGGCTGCACCGGCACGCCGCGGCGGTCGCCGACCGCGACGACGATCTCCTCGACATTGAGGCGCCGCGTGATGTCGTTAAGCTCGTCCGCCTGGGCGACGATGAGGCCGGGATCGATCATCGCCTCCTCGTTGGCCGCGCGGAGATAACCGACGATCTCCAGGCTGCGGTCGGAACTCTGCTCGATGAACAGGGCGATCTTCGCCGCCCGCTCGCCGACGCCGAGCACCAGGACGCGGCGCTTGAGCATCGCGACATCGGCGACCCGCATCACCGCCAGCCGCCCGATGAGAATGCCGAACAGGCCCACGACCAGCCCCACCGCGCAGCAGGCCGGCAGGAAGAACAGCGTGGCCTTGGCGTTCACGCCGTTGAAATAGAGCAGCCCGAGCGCCAGCGGATAGGCGATGAAGAAGGCGACGATCAGCCGGCCGGCCACCCGGCGGACGTCGTCGAGATGCCCTTTGTCATAGGCGCCGATCGACCACAGGATGACCGAGACCAGAATGGCCAGCGCGTAAATGATTGAACTGTGAAATATTTCCGGCAGCCCGACCGGCATGCCGGCCGCCGCCATCAGGCCGGCCCGGGTCAGCCAGAAGAAGACGGCGGTAAAGACGGCGTTCTCGAGAACGAACAGCAGCAGCGCCGGCGCCGACAGGTGGTGACGGAAGATTCTTAGCAACGCGGCCCCCTAGATCCGTTCTTCCACCGGATAAATCCAGTCCACCCAAGCGCTTATCGCCGCCGCCCCGTGGTGCGACAAGGCTTGCGCCATGTCATGGGCCAGCGCCGCCGGGCGTCTCTTGCCCGCCGGTGCGCGACCCGTTTGCTGGTTGTCCGCCGTCGTCATCGGACCGGCGTCATCGCAGCAAGAGTAAGGCGCAAGCCGTCCGCGATCAAGGTTTCGCAAGCGAATCCGAAGGCGGCCCTTGCTTTCGCCGGGTCACCGATGGAGATCCGGATATCGCCGGTCCGTGGCGATTTGAAGGCAATGGCCGGGGTCTGGCCGGCTATGGTCCCGATAATTCTTGCCAATTCAAGGATCGATGTCGCCCGCCCGGTGCAGATATTGAAGATTTCGGCCTTGGCGCCGGCGCCGTCCATGGCGGCGATCAGATGCCGGACCACGTCGGCGACATAGATGAAATCGCGCACCTGTTCGCCGTCGCCATGGATTTCGATCGGCCGGCCGAGGCCGATGCGCTCGGCGAAAATGGCGATGACGCCGGAATAGGGCGAGCGCGGATCCTGCCTCGGGCCGAACACGTTGAAAAAGCGGAAACCCACCGTCGGCACGCCATGCACCCGCCAGGCGACCGCGCCGTGCAGCTCGCAGCCGAGCTTGTCGCAGCCATAGGCGGAAAGCGGCCGCGTCGGCGCGCTCTCGGAAAGCGGCATGTCGGGATGATCGCCATAGACCGCGGCCGAGGAGGCATAGACGACCGGCAGCGGCGCCTCGGCCCGGCAGCGCCGCGCGGTGTCGAAGACGGCGATCGCGCCGGAAAGATTGGTGCGATGGGTGCCGAGCCAATCCTCGTTGCCGCGCTGCACCGAGGCTACGGCGGCGAGATGGAAGCAGCCGTCCGCCCCGGTCATGAGTCGGTGGAGGAGGGCTATATCCGCCACATCGCCGATCGTGACCTCGGCCCGCGCGGGCACGTTCTCCCGCCGCCCGGTCGACAGATCGTCCAGGACGCGGACCCGGTCGCCCCGCGCCAGCAGCGTCTCTACCAGATGAGATCCGATGAACCCGCACCCTCCGGTGACCAGCCATGTCCGCATCCGCCAACCCTTGATCCAGCGTTTCCTCTCACGCCGCCGCCCACCTCGGGCAACGGCCTGAAGTCCCGAGGTCCGGCCCGACCCGATGGGAATCGGACCGGCGGGCGGAACGCTAAAGAAGCCGGCGTCCTGCTACCCCGCCCGGGCCAGAAGCGCCATTAGACACCATAGTCATTAACGAATTCGTCACTCTAACGGATCTATCGTCACCCTCCGTCAGATCTTGAGCCCGGCACGCGGATCAAGCGGAGGCCTTGATGCCCCAGGAGACCATGTTTTCGAAATTGCAGCGCAGCGCCCAAAGCGCGCCGCTGCGCCTTCCCCGCGCCGGGGGAGTGGTCCGCCTGTTGGCGAAGCGGCTGTTCGACATCGGCTTGAGCCTTGCCATCCTTGGCTTCCTGCTGCCGCTCGTGGCCCTGACGATTCTGGCCCTCTATATCGAGGATCGCGGCCCTATTCTCTTCCGCGAAGTGCGCATCGGCCTGACCGGCCGCCATTTCCAGCTCCTGCGCCTGCGCACCTCGCTGCCCGAGGACGAGGGCGGCGACTGGATC
>CALCYJ010000221.1 GCA_937905845.1 uncultured Rhodospirillales bacterium | reverse complement strand
GAAATCGTAGATGATTGCATGTGCCCGAATCGCCCGGGCCGGCACCGCGGTATAGCCGAAGGACACCACCACCACCGGCAGGCCGGCGGCGCGCGCGACGGCCACGTCGTTGCGCGAATCCCCGACCATGACCGAGCCCTCGCGCTTCGCGCCGGCGGCGGCGAGGGTTCCGAGCAAGTGCCCGGGATCGGGCTTGCGCATGGCGAGGTGATCGCCGCCGACCACCGCGTCGAAACGGGCGAGCAGGCCCAGCGCTTCGAGCAGCGCCAGGCTCAAGGCATGCGGCTTGTTGGTGCAGACCGCCAGGCGGAATCCGCGATCGGCCAGAGCGTCGAGGGCGACGGTGACACCGGGGAACGGCCGGCTGGAGCGGGCGAGATTGGTGCCGTAATGGCGCAGGTAATGGGCTGTCGCCGCCGTCATCGCCGCCTCGTGCAGCACCATGCCGCCGGCCCGCAGGCCGCGCTCCAGCAGCGCGCGCACGCCATCGCCCACCATCGCCCGCACCTGTTCGAGGCTCACCCCGGCGCAGCCCAGATCCTCCAGCACCACGTTCAGCGTGGCATGGAGATCGGGCGCGGTATCGACCAGGGTGCCGTCGAGATCGAAGACGATGGCGGGAGGGGAAAGGCTGTCGACGGCAGGCATCGCTCGCGAGGGTCCGTGGCTGGTGCGGCAGGGCGGCCATGACGCCACGGAACGGCCCGGATCGCAAGCGCCGCCTGAAATACCCGGAAACAAAACTTGATTTTGCCGCCCGCCGCCCGCTATGCCAGAGTCCGCTCGCTCCCGATCATGGTTCGGCGTGGTGAGGCCCAGGGCACGCCACGCCGGCCCGACCCAATGTCCGGCCTAACGGAATGCCCGGCCTAACGGAATGCTAAGAGACCGGGCGGTACAACCGGGCCCTCGGGTTCATCTGTTCCAAGGAAGTCCAGCCCGCCATGAGTCCTGCTCCCGACCTGACGAAGCCCGCGTTGCGCGCCGTGATTCTCGCCGCCGGCCGCGGCACAAGGATGCGTTCGGCGCGGCCGAAGGTGCTGCATCCCCTGGCCGGCCGGCCGATGGTGCAGCATCTGGCGGCGGCGCTGGCCGCTCTTGGCCCGGCCGAGATCGTGGTGGTGACGGCGCCGGGCGAGGGCGAGGTCGCGGCGGCGGTGGCGCCGGCCGCCGGCGCTGCCACCGTCACCGCGGCGGCGCAGGATCCCCCGCTTGGCACCGGGCATGCGGTGCTGGCGGCGAAGCCGGCGCTGGGTTCCCGGCCTGGTACGGTGCTGGTGGTCTATGGCGACACGCCGCTGCTGAGCGAAACGACCCTGCGGGAGATGGTGGCGCGGCGCGAGCAGGGCGCCGCCGTCGTGGTCGTGGGTTTCCGCCCGGCCGATACCGCCGCCTATGGCCGCCTCATCCTGGATGCGGCCGGTACTCTCGCCCGCATCGTCGAGCATCGCGACGCGAGCGCTGAGGAACGGGCGGTCGATCTGTGCAATTCCGGCGTCATGGCGGTGGACGGCGTTTTGCTGTTCGATCTTCTCGCCGGCGTTACGGCCGATAATGCCAAGGGCGAATATTACCTCACCGACATCGTGGCGCTGGCGCGCGGCCGCGGGCTCGCCTGCGCCATGGTGGAAGCACCGGAAGCCGAGGTGCTCGGCATCAACAGCCGGCGCGAACTGGCCGTGGCCGAAGCGCTGGTGCAGGACCGGCTGCGCGAGCGGGCGATGGCCGGCGGGGCGAGCCTGCTCGATCCCGCGAGCGTGCATCTGTCGTGGGATACCGCGATCGGCCAGGACGTGATCATCGAACCGCATGTCTTCTGCGGCTTGGGCGTTGCGATCGGCGACAATGTGGTGATCCGCGCCTTCTCGCATCTCGAAGGAGCCAGGATTAAAGCCGGCGCCATCGTCGGGCCTTTCGCCCGCCTCAGGCCCGGCGCCAGGATCGGAGAGGGCGTGCATATCGGCAATTTTGTCGAGATCAAGAATGCCGGTATCGAGGCTGGCGCCAAGGTCAATCACCTGAGCTATGTCGGCGATGCCCGGGTGGGCGCCGGCGCCAATATCGGGGCCGGCACCATCACCTGCAATTACGACGGCATCGCCAAGCACCATACCGATATCGGCGCCGGCGCCTTCATCGGCTCGAACAGCGCGCTGGTCGCGCCCGTGACCATCGGCGATGGCGCGATGGTCGGCGCCGGCAGCACCATCGCCGGGACGGTGGCGCCCGGCGCGCTCGCGGTGACCCGGGCCGAGCAGAAGGAATTCGCGGGTGGCGCCGAGCGTTTCCGCACCCGCGCCCGGGCCCGCGTGGCCAAGAAGGCGCCGGCCGCTCCGGCGCCCCGTTCCAAAGTTTGAGGATCAGACCCCTATGTGCGGCATCATCGGCGTCATCGGCAAGCGCGACGCGGTTCCCCTGCTGATCGAAGGGCTGAAGCGCCTGGAATATCGCGGCTATGATTCGGCCGGCATCGCCACGCTGGTCGAGGGCCGGATCGAGCGCCGCCGGGCCGAGGGCAAGATCGGCCGTCTGGAGCAGCGGTTGGTCCAGGAACCGCTCACCGGGGACATCGGCATCGGCCATACCCGCTGGGCGACCCACGGCGTGCCGGACGAGCGCAACGCCCATCCGCATGCGACACCGCGCCTGGCGCTGGTGCATAACGGCATCATCGAGAATTACCGGGAGCTTGCGGCCGAACTGACCGCGGCCGGCCATCATTTCGCCAGCGACACCGATACCGAGGTCGCGGCCCACCTCATCACCCGCGCCATGAACGAGGGGCTCGGCCCGCGCGAGGCGGTGATGGCGGCGCTGGCGCGGCTGGAAGGGGCCTTCGCGCTTGCCATCCTCTTCACCGGCGAGACCGAGCTTCTGATCGGGGCCCGGCGCGGCAGCCCGCTCGCGGTCGGCTGGGGCGACGGCGAGATGTTTCTCGGTTCCGATGCCCTGGCGCTCGCGCCCCTGACCGAGCGCATCTCGTATCTCGAAGAAGGCGACTGGGTGGAATTGTCGCGCTCGGGTGCGGTGTTTCACGAGGCCGGCGGCGCTATTGTCAAGCGCGAGGTGCGGTTGACCGCGCTCTCGGGCGCCCTGATCGGCAAGGGCAACCACCGCCATTACATGCTGAAGGAGATTTTCGAGCAGCCGACGGTGATCGGCCAGACCCTCAATACCATGTTCAACCCGGCGACGCGCACGATCCAGCTCCCGCCGCTGCCCTTCGATGTCGCGGCGGTGTCGAAAGTGACGATCATCGCCTGCGGCACCTCGTTCTATGCCGCCATGGTGGCGAAATACTGGTTCGAGCAGGTGGCGCGCGTGGCGGTCGAGATCGATATCGCCTCCGAGTTCCGCTATCGCGAAGGACCGCTGCCCAAAGGCGGGCTCGCGCTCTTCATCTCGCAATCGGGCGAGACCAGCGACACGCTGGCGGCGCTGCGCTATGCCCGCGCGCAGGGCCAGCACGTGGTGGCGGTGGTGAACGTGCCCGAGAGCACCATGGCACGCGAGGCCGACGTGGTGCTGCAAACCCATGCCGGGCCCGAGATCGGCGTCGCCTCCACTAAGGCCTTTACCTGCCAGCTTGTCATGCTCGCCTGTTTCGTCATCGCCATGGCGCGTGCCCGCGGCAGCATCGATGCGGCGGCTGAAGCCGCTCTTTCCAGCGCCATCGCCGAAGTGCCCTCGCGCGCGGTCGAGGTGCTGGAGCACGACCAGGCCATCCGCGAACTGGCGCAAGGGGTGATGGAGGCGCGCGACGTCCTTTATATCGGGCGGGGCACCGGCTATCCGATCGCGCTCGAAGGGGCGCTGAAGCTGAAGGAGATCTCCTATATCCACGCCGAGGGCTATGCCGCCGGAGAGCTCAAGCACGGGCCGATCGCGCTGATCGACGAAAGCGTGCCGGTGATCGTCATAGCCCCGTCCGATACGCTGTTCGAAAAGACCTTCTCCAACATGCAGGAGGTGATGGCGCGCGGCGGCAAGGTCATCTTCCTGAGCGATGAGGCCGGCATCGCCCGCATCGCCGGCAAGGCCGCCGCCACCATCGCGCTGCCGGCGGTGCACCCTTTCGTCGCCCCCATCCTTTATGCCATCCCGGTGCAGCTTCTGGCCTATCACGTCGCGGTGCTCAAGGGGACGGACGTCGATCAGCCGCGCAACCTGGCCAAAAGCGTGACGGTGGAATAGCGCGCGGGAAAAGGCGCAATAGGGAGCAGGCAACCTGCCATCGGCGCGCGTCATGAGATCGGCTAGGTAGTTTCCGAGCCTATCGCGATGATGGCGTTGGTCCGTATTTTGTGGGCAGGCCTTCAGCAAGGCTGCCCGATCCGCCCTTCCGGCCGGGGCCGACATCGAGACGGGAGGCAGGCACTCCGCCTCCACACGGCCATCATCCTTTCAAGGAAATCGCAAAATGATGAAATATTGGCTCGCGAGCGCGGCAGCGTTCGCGATGATGTCGGGTGTCGCCCTCGCGCAAAGCACGACCTCGACGGAATCCACCACCACGACCAATCCTCCGGTTACCGACAGCTACAGCACGAGCAAGACGCAGAAGACGATCGATTCCAACGGCACCGAAACCAACAAGAGCGAGACCTATCGGAGCGGCGTCAATGGAACGAGCGCCACGTCCAGCACGCGGACCGTCGCACCCGACGGCTCGCAGACAAGCCGGACGCACGAAGAGCACTCGGATGCTCCGGCCGGCGAAACGATTACCAGCACCACGACGACCCGTCAATAGCAGCGGCGATCCCGCGGAACCGCGGCGGCTCTTCCGGGCCGTGCGCCGGCAATAATGCGGTGGTGTCTTGTGGCGACGAACGTGTCTTCGGTCGGAACATAAGCGGTCAATTGTTCGGGCGGCTGGTGGCGCAACCCGGTTATGAAATCCCGAGATTCTCCGCGGAACGCGCTCGTCCGTCCCGGGGGAAGGTTCAAAAGATGATCGGGATTGCCCGTCGAATAGGCCTGGCCTCGGGCGGCCCGCCTCAGACGCTTTGCACCGGTGTCGGTATCTTTCGGCGCCGACGGAAACCCGCAAGATTGCGCGCCAGGGGATAGGCGAGGGAGAGCAGGGAAACGACCATCAGCGTGGCGCTGATCGGATGCCGGAAAAAGCATGTCCAGTCGTTGTGGTTCTCGATCATGCTGCGCATGAAGGCATCCTCGCCGATCGGCCCGAGGATGGCCCCGAGCACCACGGGTGAGACGGGAAAGCCGAATCTCTCGAACAGATAGCCGAGCACGCCGAAGACAACGATCAACCAGACGTCGGACAGATCGTTTCGCCCCGCATAGGCTCCGACAAGACAGAACAACACGACGATGGCCGAGAGAATGCCCTGCGGAATGGTCAATACTTTGACGACGACGCGAATCCAGAAAAAGCCGATGAGGCACATACCGACGACGCAGACGAACATCGCCGAGAAGATGGTAAAGACAACCGGGCGCGAACTTGGATCTGCGAACAGCAGCGGCCCTGGTTGCAGTCCGTGCAAGAGGAAGGCCGCCAGAATCACGGCGCTCGCCGCGCTCCCCGGAATGCCCAGCGCCAGCATCGGAATCAAATGACCGGCGACGGAAGCCGTGGAACCGATTTGCGGCGCCACGATGCCTTCCGGCAGGCCGCTTCCGAGCTGCGCGCGGCGACGCCCGTATTGCTTCTCGAGCCCATAGCAAATGAACGACGTGATCGTGGCCCCGGCGCCGGGCACCACGCCAAGCAGCGTGCCGACAAGGCTGCTGCGCAGGATGGTGCCGCGGATGTTCAGCAATTCCCGGAAGCTTGGAAATTTCGTCGCGACCTCGGCCGTCGGCTCGTCCCGTCCGGCGAGCGCCAGTCCCTGACCGAGGCGCTTGAACACTTCGCCCAGACCATACATCCCGACCAGCACGGCAACCAGCTGAACGCCGCCGCCAAGAATGGGAAGGCCAAACGTGAAACGGTCGGCCCCGTAGATGCTATCGACCCCGACGCAGGCTACCAAAAGGCCGACCGACAGACTGATCAGGGCGTTGGTCAGCGACCGGCCGGCCAGCGCCACGATCGTCGTCAAGCCGAAAAAGATCGCGGCGAAATAATCCTCGGGGCCGAACCGCGTGGCCAGATCGCTCAAGGGCTTGGCCAGAAGAACCATCACGATCGAGGACACGAGTCCACCGATGAGCGCGGCGATCAACGCCCAGCCGAGCGGTTTCGCCGGCCCGATCTGGCGGCCCATGGCATAGCCGTCCCATAAGAGCGGCACGTCCATCGGCTCGCCGGG